>JALXCE010000227.1 GCA_026991055.1 Caldifarciminota bacterium
TGCCGAACACAGACCCGGTCCACAAGGTAACCATTATCCCCCGCGGCCGTGCCCTCGGTGTGACACAGCAACTACCAATTGATGACAGACACATTTATTCCAAGGATTACCTGAAAAATCAGCTTGCCATTCTGATGGGAGGGAGAGTGTCGGAGCAGCTGATTTTCAACGAGCTTACAACAGGTGCCGGAAATGACCTTGAAAGAGCCACGGAACTCGCAAGAAAAATGGTCTGTGAGTGGGGTATGTCCGAAAAGCTTGGTCCTGTTACTTTTGGTAAAACCGAGCAGGAAGTATTTATCGGCCGAGAGCTTGGAATGAAGAAAAATTATTCTGAGGAAATTGCCCAGCTCATTGATGAGGAAATCAGAAAATTTGTCTATGAAGCAGAGGAAACAGCGAAAGATATTCTGACAGAGAATATTGACAAGCTCCATAAGGTTGCCCAGACACTGCTTGAAAAAGAGACCCTGACTGGTAAGGAACTGGATGAAATTCTTGGTCTCAACGGAAAAGAACCCGAGGAAGAGTCAGTCGAAGAAATTGTCGAAGATAAGCAATGAGGAGAATCCTTCTTGGAATAGCAGGTGGAACGGGTTCGGGAAAGACCACTGTGGCGAGACGGATTGAACAGGAGATGGGGACTGAGGATGTAACCATTATCCCTCAGGATGCCTATTACAAAGATAGAAGTGACCTGGATTTTGAGGAAAGGAAGAAACTCAATTACGACCATCCCGATGCATTTGACAATGAACTGCTAAAGCAGCACCTACTTGACCTGAGAGACGGTAAACCCATTGAGATGCCCATTTATGACTATGTATTACATCTGAGAAAAAAGGAAACCATTCGCGTTGTCCCGGGTAGAATTATCATTCTGGAGGGCATCCTTTCGCTTTACGACCCGGAGATACGCGAGCTCATGGACATCAAAATTTATGTGGACACACCGGACGATATCAGGTTTATCCGGAGGTTAAAGAGAGACATCCGCGAGAGGGGACGGGACATGGATTCGGTGATAGAGCAGTATTTAACAACCGTTAGACCCATGCACCTTGAATTTGTTGAACAAACGAAGAAATATGCCGATATAATTATTCCAGAAGGGGGATACAACAATGTGGCTATCAACCTTGTAGTGCTTTCACTTTACCAAAAACTTGGAGGGAACTCCAAGGGGGTTGAAAAAGATGATTGATTGGAAAGAATTTGATGAAATATGGAGATTTCTGGTGGAGTATAAACCCCGTCTGGATCTCTCTGAAATCCATAAGCCCCCGGTAAATGTATTTGAAACCGGAGACAGAATTGTCGTGGAAGTTGCTTTACCAGGAGTTGAAAAACGGGACGTGAGGGTTGAATTTACCGAAGGAGTTTTGAGAATTTACGGTATCAGAAGGGACCTGCATACTGAAGATGAGAGAAAATTCCACGTTGTAGAGATTTCATACGGACCCTTTGAGAGAAGAGTCTATGTAGGTGAAGAAGTGGATATAGAGAGGATCGAATCG
Source organism: Caldifarciminota bacterium (assembly GCA_026991055.1). Lineage (GTDB taxonomy): Bacteria > Hydrothermota > Hydrothermia > B15-G9 > WFZT01 > WFZT01. The sequence goes on from JALXCE010000227.1 coordinate 1,518, forward strand.
AGACTCGAAAACGGGCTTCTAACCATAGATGTGCCTAAAAAGATCCACAGATTTCGTGAGATCAATATAGAACAAGGAGAGTAACATGGAACAGAATCCATTAATTCCTGAAGGTGGCATAAAAATACCTGACACATTGCCGGTTTTACCCATCAAGGGTGGTGTACTTTATCCCAACCTGATGGCACCACTCGTTTTAACAAATGAGCGCTCCCAAAAGCTCATAGACGATGCGCTCAGCAAGGACAGACTCATTGCGGCTGTCGCGCAAAAGGATGAAAGTATCGAGAATCCCGGGCCGCAGGATTTGTATTCGGTCGGAACCGCCGCACTCGTGCTCAGAATGATAAGGACACCGGACGGCGCAATGCGCGTGATGGTGCAGGGTTTGAAAAGGATTAGAGTAATTCAGTATGTCCAGACTGAGCCCTATCTTGTTGCCCGCATCGAAGAGATAGAAGAGGTTGAAAAGGACACTGTCGAGGTACAGGCTCTTAAGAACAACATCCTCCAGATGTTCCAGCAGATTGTGAAATTCTCCCCCTACCTGCCCGATGAGTTTGCAGTAATGGCACTGAATATCAAAGAGCCCGGTAAACTGGCTGATTTCATCGCTTCCTACATGAATTTCTCTGTAGAGGATAAGCAGGCCATCCTCGAGGCAATTGACCCCGAAGAAAGACTTAAAAAACTCCTGCCACTTCTGAGTAAGGAGCTCGAGGTTGCCAAACTCTCGGCAGAAATTCAGGAAAAGGTCAAGCAGGAAGTGGATAAGGGACAGAGAGAATACATCCTGAGGGAGCAGCTCAAGGCCATTCAGAAAGAGCTTGGAATGCTCGATGAGAAGCAGCGTGAAATCAACGAACTGCGCGAGAAGATTGAAAAAGCGGGAATGCCCGAAAATGTTAAAGAAGTCGCACTAAAAGAGCTCGATAAACTCTCAAGGATGATGGTGGGTTCACCGGAATATACTGTTGTCCGAAACTATCTCGACTGGCTCATAGAGCTTCCATGGAGTAAGGAGACAGAGGACAACCTTGACCTCAAAAGGGCAAGACGCATCCTCGATGAGGACCATTATGACCTTGAAAAGGTCAAAGAGAGGATAATTGAGTTTTTAGCCGTACGTAAATTAAAGGCAGACACCAAAGGTCCCATTCTCTGCTTTGTCGGACCTCCGGGGGTGGGTAAAACTTCACTTGGGAAATCCATTGCAAGGGCACTCGGAAGAAAATTTGTGAGAATTTCCCTTGGAGGCATCAGGGACGAGGCCGAAATAAGAGGACACCGCAGGACATACGTTGGGGCACTGCCCGGCAGAATCATACAGGGTATAAAGCAGGCCGGGTCGAAAAATCCCGTTTTCATGCTGGATGAGATTGATAAGATTGGTGCCGACTTCAGGGGAGACCCCGCATCGGCACTGCTCGAGGTGCTCGACCCTGAGCAGAACTATGCATTCAGCGACCATTATTTAGAGGTCCCCTTTGACCTCTCAAAGGTGCTCTTTATCACAACAGCCAACGTAACGGCTACAATTCCTGCTCCACTCCTGGACAGGATGGAGATTATCGAAATCCCCGGGTATGTAGATATTGAGAAGCTGAAAATCGCTGAGAACTATCTGATTCCAAGACAGAAAGAAGAAAACGGCCTCAAGGATTTCAACATTATCTTTCAGAAAAAAGCCATCATGAAGATTATCAGAGAATACACCCGCGAGGCTGGAGTGAGAAACCTCGAGCGAAAGATTGGTGGAATCATGAGGAAAATAGCCACACTGGTTGCCGAAGGAAAGCTTTCTGGCAAGAGTATCGTGATAACTCCCAAAAAGGTGGAGAAATTCCTCGGACCCCCTGTATTTTTCTCCGAGGTCAAGGAAAGGAAGGGTGAGCCCGGGGTTGTCACAGGCCTTGCATGGACACCCACAGGCGGTGATATTCTCTTTATTGAAGCCCTGAAAATGCCCGGAGGCAAAAATCTAATCCTTACGGGTCAGCTTGGTGATGTAATGAAGGAGTCTGCCGAGGCAGCACTCTCCCTTGTCCGCTCAAAGGCAGAAAATCTTGGCATTGACCCGAAATTCTACGAAAAATACGATATCCACATTCACGTGCCCGAAGGAGCTATCCCTAAAGATGGACCATCTGCCGGAACCGCGATTTTCACTGCACTCGTTTCGGCCCTCACAGAGGTTCCTGTTGACACAGAGCTTGCCATGACAGGTGAGATAACGCTGAGAGGAAAAGTTCTGCCTGTTGGTGGCATTAAAGAGAAAGTCATAGCGGCCAACCGTGCAGGCATTAAAAGGGTTATTCTACCCAAATGGAATGAAAAGGATTTAATTGAAGTGCCTGAATACGTGAAGAAGGAACTGCAGTTCCATTTCGTGGAGCACGTGGACCAGGTGCTGGAGGTTACCTTTGGCGACAAACTTAAAAACAGAAACAGGTAGCTGGGCAGAGACCCTCGAGCTGAATAGAATTTTAGAACCACAGAATTTAATTACGCTAACAAGGCTCGTTCTCCTGCCATTTGTCCTCATCAGTCTGTGGCACATGAGGATAAAGCAATTTCTGGCACTTCTTACCCTTGCTGGAATTTCTGACATTCTTGATGGTTACCTTGCCCGTAAAACGGGCAGGGTAACCAGAATTGGTCAGCTCCTGGACCATTTGATTGATAAAATCCTTGTTATCTCAATTGTTCTGATTCTGTATCTTAAGCTAAACTTTCCCTTCTGGGCCTTTGCCCTGATTTTTGCAAGGGAGATCGGAGCGCTGCTTGTTGCAGGTCTTCTTCTCAAAAAATATAAATTTGTAACTAAGTCCAATTTTCTTGGCAAGCTTGCGGGAGTTTCTTTTTTCCTCCTGACTTTCTCCTATATTTTGAAGCTTAAACCTTACGTGGTTCCTTTGATTTACGTGACTGTATTTTTCTTCCTGCTGTCGTCGGCGTATTATATTTACTCATACATTCTTAGAGTGGAGGAGAAAAACTTTGAATAGGATAATTTTACCACCACCGCTTGAGAAGGGTGACAAAATCGGGATTATTGCACCGGCGAGTCCCATACCCGACCGCTCAAAGCTTGAGCGGGGGATTGAGGTGCTTGAGAGTCTGGGGTTCCGAGTGGAGCTTGGAAAGCACGTTTTTGATGCCCATCTTTACCTTGCCGGCAGTGATGAGGCACGACTATCTGATTTGATGGAATTTGTCGAGCGTGAGGATATCAAAGCAATCGTCGCTGCAAGGGGAGGATATGGGACCCTGAGATTGCTGGACAAACTTCCTTACGAAAAATTTGCGTTAAATCCAAAAATTATCATGGGCTTCAGCGACCTGACGTCACTTTTGATTGCGATAACTGAAAAAAGTGGCCTTGTGACCTTTGAGGGGCCCATGGTGGCCTCACTTTTCTCCAGGAGGGATGAGCTCTCAATTGAGTATTTCCTGCGCGCTGTGAAGATAAAAGATTACACAATATCCCCAAATCCAATGCAACTAACTGTAATACGCGAAGGTGAGGCAAAA
>JALXCE010000228.1:0-11786 GCA_026991055.1 Caldifarciminota bacterium
GTGACACCTGTTTCGCCCTTATAAAGCCCGAAATTGAGACCATAGACAGCATTTATTTCAAGTTTGATAAAGTGGGCAATCCTCTGGTCATAAAACTCTTTCAGGCCAGAACCACTGTGGGAGTTAGACTCAAAAATTTCAGGACAAAACAAACCCTCCCCGACTCCCTCTTCGAAATAAAACCACCTGAGGGATTCCAGACGATTAATTTTTAAATCCCTTGTGCAGTACAAAAGCAGTGGGGAATAGGTATCTTCTCGAGATCGGAATTTTTCAATCTACGACTTAATCCCTAACTCCGGAATTTTTAAGTAATAAAGATATCCAATTACTTGAACATGTTTCGTGTTTCCATAGAGAATTCAACTTATATGCAGTTTTTTGATAGCTCAATCTGGACGTTGTTATCTATTACTTATTAAGTAATAAGAAATGTAACACTAATTACTGCCAAAGGGTAGGCACAAATAATTCGCTTTTTGCTGAAAAATAACCACAAAAGTTGTTAATATTTTAAGGTCAAAAAATCTTTGAGATAAAATATTACTTAATTTGTACGGAGTTAGGGTTTAAGTGTAAACATATATCAGGACTTGACAGAATGGTGAAATTTAGAAATTGAAATTTTTCAATATGTGCCCCTCTCCTAACCTTTTCCCACAGGTATTTAGGCGGGGATAGAAATTTCCTGGTGTGGAGGGTTGCCAGGTTCCTTGATATCAATCACTTTATCCGGACTAAATTTTCCATTTCGAAGATGATTTCCTTACGTGTAGATTCACTTAACTTCATCCAACGGGCCTGTGATTGTTGGTGATGGATGATTTGGGGAGGGAATTCTTTTAATGAAATGGGGGCGCGCCGCGAAGCGGCGCGCCCCCCATTCCCATTAACCTTCACACCTTTCTATTCTGGATAAACCGAAACAAATATCCTGTTCTTTCTCTTCTCAAATTTCACGACTCCATCTGTCAGGGCAAAGAGGGTGTCGTCACTACCTCTACCCACATTGTACCCTGGATGAAACTTGGTTCCGCGCTGACGGACAAGTATGTTACCAGCTTTAACAAACTGTCCCTCGTATCTTTTAACACCAAGTCTCTTTGAAATGGAGTCTCTTCCATTCTTTGTACTACTCTGTCCCTTCTTGTGAGCCATTTCTAATTCACCTCCATTTACTTTCTGCCCATTTTAACCTTTTTGGATTTTAATCTCTTTAATCTAAATTTGTCTTCCCTTTCACGGTCTTCAAGGACCTGACGGATAAATTTTACCTGAGCCTTTAAGTCTGGAATCAACCTCTCCTCTAAAGCATTTACCCTTCTTGTGGTTTTCTTTATCTCTCCACCAAGCTTCTTTAGCTTGATCTCCATGGGAGCCATTCTAACAATTAGATTCACGATATTTTCAAAGGCCTCAGCAGTAAGATCAATCCTCGAAGTAATTGAAAGCGGAGAGTATCCGCGCTCGAGGATGCTTCTCCTCATCTCTGCGCCTTCGATACTGGGAAGTTTCACACCCCAGACCCTTTTCTCTTCTACCTTCAGGATGTATTCGCGCTTTGTGGCAAGTGCAGCGGATTCGAGCTTTTCTGCTCCATCTATTCCAAGTGCAATGGCAAGGACCGACATCGCTTTCTTGAGATTCTCGTCAAGCTCTTTTCTGTCTTTAAGAATGGGCTTAATCAGGTCCATAAATTCACGGAGGAGTGCATCCCTCTTATTTTTCAAAAGAGATGCACCCTGCTGGGCAATCTTTATCTGCCTCTTCCTTATAAGAAGATTCATCCGGGTCGGACTAACTTCACTCATGGCCCTATAAAGTTAATGTAAATAGCCTCACATGTCAATTTACAATGAGCTTGTTCGAAAATTCCCCCCCTCCTCTCCTCCCCCCACGCACTCTGTGCGTGGGGGGAGGAATAAGGTGGGGGGGTAAATTTTTCCTCAAAAATCAAAGAATTTGAGATTTTTCCAAACAGACTCATATATAATGATCGCGATTAATAGCTTTTGGAAATTTTTGGCTAATCTTTCCTCGAGAGTCAAGAACAAGTTTTAAAAATTCACAAGGGTAAATCCTTATTGAGTTTCAAGATACCGAGGTCAATTTACCAGATGTTTGATTACGCTTTGTGCACAGCTAAACTTCTCGAAAATCAGAGCTCCATTTCTTCGAGGTATTCGGGTATGTGGATTTTTTTACCCTTTGATTTCAGGATTTCTCCAAAGGCTTCAGTGGATTCAGGCTCACCATGAACAAGAATGTAGGTAGGATTCTCAAACCTGCTTGCCCAATCGAGAAGTCCATCCTGCCCGGCGTGAGATGAGAAACCGTTTATTGTGTAAATCTTTGCCCTTACCTGTACTTCCTCTCCGTATATGGTAACCCTGTCCCTGCCCTCGATGATTTCTCTCCCAAGCGTTCCCTTTGCCTGATAACCGACGAACACAACACTCGATTCTTTTCTCCAGAGGTTATGTTTCAAATGATGTTTTATCCTTCCACCTGTACACATTCCAGAGCCGGCTATGATAATTGCCCCCGAGGTTATGTTGTTTATTTTCTTAGATTCTTCAACTGATCTTGTGAATTTCAGACCCGGAAATGCAAATGGGTCTTTGTGCTCTTTTAGTAGCTCTCTTGCCTCATCATCATAGCACTCAGGATGTGCCTTGAAAATTCTTGTTGCCGAGATGGCAAGTGGAGAATCCAGAAAGACCTGAGTGTCATGAGGTAAAATTCCCTGCTCGTGAAACTCTCTCAGGTAATAAAGAATATCCTGGGCTCGCTCAAGGGCAAATGAGGGTATCACGACATTTCCACCGCGGGCAAAGGTGTCGAGAATGGCCTCCTTTAGCTCCTCAACGGATTCCTTTATGGATTTATGAACCCGGTTGCCGTATGTAGTTTCCATCATGACGTAGTCGGCATCTTTCATCACCGGGGCGTCAGGGTCTCTCACAATTGGCTTGTCGTAGTTGCCGAGATCGCCTGAGAAAACGAATTTGGGGCCATTTTTAAATTTCATCTCTACAAATGCGGAGCCAAGGATATGACCTGCATCCCTGAATGTAATTTCGACACTGTCAAAGAGGGTAAAAGTTTCACCATACCCGGGAACCTTTGTGAAATGTTTCAGGGACATAACAGCATCTGAAACGTCATAAAGTGGTTCCACCGGTGGCAGACCGCGTCTTTCATTTCTCTTTGTCAGCGCATAGGCTTCTTCTTCCTGGAGTTTGGCAGAATCGAGGAGCATGATAGAAGCGATGTCTCGAGTGGCAGAAGTTGTGATAATTTCCCCGTTGAATCCTTCTGCTACAATCCTCGGAATCATGCCAATATGGTCAAGATGTCCGTGAGTAACTACAATATAGTCAATTTCTGATGGGTCAAATGGGAGCTCATTGTAATTTCTCTCTTCTATTTCATGGGGTCCCTGAAACATCCCTGATTCGAGGATGAATTTCTTTCCGTCAATATCAAAGAGGTACATGGAGCCGGTAACTGTCCCTGCGGCCCCGAGGAATTTAATCTTTACCATCAGTTTCTCCTTTTTCCACTTTGTTTTTAAGTTCCATTAGATTTTTGTGAGTGTCGATAATAACAAGGGTGATTTCGGAAAAGAAATAGAAAAACACAAAGATAATAAAGCCGTAAAAAAGGGTGAAGATAAAGAAAGAGGTCCCAAATTTTGATATGCTTGCAAATCCACCGGCAACAACGATGGCAGATAGAATCCAGGCGAGATACTTGAAGATGCGGGAAATAGTTATGAGTGTTGAGTATTGATTCATAAAATAAAGGAGCGCGCCCGGAGGGACTCGAACCCCCAACCAGCGGATTAGAAATCCGCTGCTCTATCCTGTTGAGCTACGGGCGCACCTGTCAAAGAGCCTTATAATTTTACATTTCAAGCCCCCTTTTTTCAATCACAGGGGAGCCCGCTCGAAAATTCATTCTCAATATCTACATTTGAGAAACAACTGAACCCGAGTTTTCCTCCCCCACTTGCTTTACAAGTGGGGGAGGGTTTTGGGAGGGGCGCTTGAAAAATTAAAATTTAAGATGTTGCCCCTCTCCTTTTATCCTCTCCCCGCAAGTATTTATGCGGGGAGAGGAGTATTTTGCGGTTGGGAATATTCGAATAAGCTCATCACATGTGAGGGGCAAGTTTTTCGTTTACATTCCTATATGTGACCATTTTTATTTTTATTGAACTTGTGTGGGATGGTATCCAAAGTTTCAAAGAATCCCCTTGATTTTGTTTACAATTTGAGGGTGTTGTGTTAAACTTACCTAAAATTTCCAGGTGAGGAAAAGATGCCTAAGTTTACATTAAATGGAAGGGAAATCGAGTTTAAACCAGGAGAAACAATCCTTCAGGTTGCATGGAGGGAAGGGATCAAGATACCGGTTTTCTGCTATCACCCACATTTGCCGGTCTACGCAGGCTGTCGCATGTGTCTTGTTGAAGTGGAACTTCGTGGAAGAAAAGGATTGCTGCCTTCGTGTGCCACTCAGATAGCCGAAGGAATGGTTGTAAACACCGAGACCGAAGAGGTGAGAAAGGCAAGGCGTGGCCAGATTGAATTCTTACTGCTGTCTCACCCACTCGAATGTCCTACTTGTGATGCAGGTGGTGAATGTGACTTGCAAAACCTCACCTTTATCTATGGGCCAACGAAGTCTCGGTACACATTCGAGAAGACCGAGAAGAAAAAGGTTAAAGCTCATCCATACTTGGAGCTCTATCCCAATAGGTGCATTTTATGTAACAGATGTGTGAGTTTTTATCAAGAAATTTCCGCTAACGATGACTGGGGTGCATTTGGAAGGGGTCACACGATGCGAGTAGGGCCCTATAGAGACAAAATCCTTGATAGCGAATTTTCTGGTAATATGATCGAGGTTTGCCCGCTGGGAGCAATTACGGGCAGGGATTATAGATTTAAATCCCGTCCATGGGAGCACAAAATCTTTAATAGCATCTCACCGCACGATTCCATTGGGGCAAATATAAAAGTTTATGCAAGAGTTGGAGGAAAGTACTCTCGTGGCCACATTGTTGAGGGTGGGGTAAGGGGGGAGAATCACGAAATTTTAAGAGTTAATATGAGGCCCAACTATGATGTAAACGATCCCTGGATTGATGACAGAACAAGGTTTATTCACAGTTATGTTAATTCCACTGAGAGAATCACCCAGCCTTTAATAAAGAGAGAGGGTGAATTCAAAGAGACGGACTGGAATGAGGTTATTCGATTTGTAGCCGACAAGCTTATGGAAATTCGCGAGGAATCAGGCCCTGAATCTATTGCCGCTCTGGCAGGTGGACGTGGCTCAAACGAGTCGGCTTACCTCTTTGCAAAACTCTTAAAAGATGTCCTTGGCTCGAAAAACATTGACGTAAGATTTCCAAGACCTGATCTGGCAAATGGAGACCCTGTGTTTGAGGTTTTAAACGCCTCGGCATCCAGTGCCAGATTAAAGGATGTTGATGTTGCAGAAAACATCGTCGTTTTCGGTACTGAGATAAAAGAGACTCATCCGATTGTTGGTTTGAGACTTGTCAGGGCAAGAAAGAAGGGCTCGAAAATTTTCTATTTCGGTAAGTGGTCGGGTAAGCCTGAGAAGAGGTGGGCTACAGAAACCTATCACTATGACGTGCTGGGCGAGGAGATGGCCGCTCTTGCGATTTTAAAGGCGGCAAGTCTCAAAAAAGAGATACCTGTTGAGGGACTTGAGAATGTTTCTCTGGATGAGCTTGTAAAGAAAGCCGGCCTTTCGCGTGAGTGGGTCGAGAAGGCCGTAAATGAATATACTATATTTATATATAACGATGCCCTATCATACACTGCCCAGAAGGCCCTTGCTCAGGCCGCCGTTTTGCTTAAAGGGAAAGTGTTGCTTTTGAGAAGTGCGCCTAATGGTCAGGGGTTTATTGATATGGGGGTAAGTCCTGTATTAAAAGCCGGCCAGAAATTAGAGCCTGTCAGAGGATATACCACAATTGAAATAATTGAAAGGGCAAAGAAAGGCGAGATAAAAGCCCTGATTCTTTATAACGTTGATCCGCTTATTGAGTATCCGGCAAAAGAAGAAGTTCTGGATGCCATTAAAAATATCGACTTTATCGTTGTTTTAGATTCTTTCTGGAGTGAAGTTACTGGATATGCCAATGCTGTACTACCCCTCGCATTAAGTTTTGAGGAGGATGGTAGCTATACGAATACAGAGGGGAGAGTACAGTGGGCAGAAAAGGCTATACCTGATTATGCTATGGCACGTCCTGCCTGGGAAATTTTTGATGAGCTTATTTCTACTATAACAGGCAAGTCTGGCTTTAACAGTGTAAAAGAAGTGACCGAGAAGATTTTTGAAGAGGTAGAACCCTATCAGGGGTTAAGTCTACCCCTGTGTAAGACGTTTGAGGAACCTTATCCAGACGAGATTCCCTCTTTACATAATATTAAAAAGGTTTACAGCTATCCTCTTGTAAAATACCCGTTTGAGGAAAAGGGTGTTAGCTTCGAGGTCCCTGAAAAACAGGAAAAGTCTGACGGTTACATACTCGTTCTTTCCAATCATATTTATAAAACTGTTTACACGCTCAGAAGTGAAGATGCTGAAGCACTTATCCCTTATAAGGTTGTGGAAATGCACCCTGAGGCGATGAAAAAAGAAGGAATAGAGGAAAGCGCGCTTCTGATTGGTCCGAGAAACGAAGAGTACGAAGTGGTTGTTAAAGCGAATAAAAATTTGCCCGAAAATGTCATCCGTGTCTTTGGACCGTTCCTTGACTATGGACTAAACAGTCTCATTGATTTTAACGGTATTGGCAAGGCAAAAGTTGCTCAGCCTGTTAGGAGGTAATGATGATCAAACCGCTGCTTAAAGGGCTTTCGATAACCTTTAAATACATTTTCAAAAAGAAATTCACCGTACAGTATCCAGAGGAGAGGCGCGAGTTACCGCCGAGGGCGAAATGGCTCCATATATTGCAGAGGCACGAAGATGGAAAGGAAAGATGTGTGGCTTGTATGCTCTGTGCATCAGCGTGTCCCACAGAGGCAATATATATTGTAGGTGAAGAGAACGACCTAAATAATCCAGTATCCCACGGTGAGAGATATGCTAAGGTCTGGGACCTTGATTTAGGAAGATGTATGTTTTGCGGCTACTGTGTGGAGGCATGCCCTGAAGAGGCCCTTGCCATGACTGATGAATACGAGCTTGCAGTGCCCACGAAGAAAGACCTTGTTTTGCATAAAGAAGACCTGCTGGTTCCGCCGGGTACACCTCCGGTTCACACCTGGCTTGGTTTTTATAGAAATGAGCCTGTAGCAGCTCATCCAGTTTCAAGGCCCAAAGAATTACATATTGAATTTGAAGAATATCTTAAAAGGCGGGGCTCGAAGGAGGAGAACGAATGATCCGTCTTGCTAAAAAGGGAAGAGACCCGTTTATCATTTATGGAAGGGAGAAATCTGTTGAGGAGCAATTGAGGAGAAACATCCTTCTTACAACTGTTGATGCGATGCTGAAGTGGTCAAGGAGAAATTCACTCTGGCCCCTGCCATTGGGACTTGCATGTTGTGCGATTGAGATGATGGGCGCCTTTTTCTCGAGGTATGACATGGCAAGGTTTGGCTTTGAGGTTTTCAGATTCTCACCAAGACAGGCCGACCTTATGATTGTGGCAGGAACAGTTACCAAGAAGATGGCGCCAATCGTAAGAAGGTTGTATGATCAGATGTCAGAGCCAAAGTGGGTGATTGCAATGGGTGCGTGCGCAATGGCCGGTGGCCCTTACAATTCCTATGCTGTTGTTCAGGGAGTTGATAATCTTATTCCTGTTGATGTTTACGTCCCCGGATGTCCTCCAAGGCCGGAATCCCTGATTTATGGTATTATGAAGCTGAGAGATAAGATCAAGTATGAAAGGGAGGCAAAAATTTTATGAAGGGGAGCTTCGAGAAAGACACAGGAGTAAATACTGATATAATCGAGCTCAACATGGGGCCACAGCATCCGTCCACGCACGGTGTAATGAGGATCGTACTCGAGCTGGATGGTGAGGTAATTGTAAAAGCGAAACCGGTGATTGGATATTTACATAGAGGCACAGAGAAGATTGCAGAAAACCGTTCTTACTACCAGGTGGTTCCCTATACCGACAGGCTTGATTATCTCGCCCCCATGTCTAATGAGCTTGGATATGTGATGGCGGTGGAGAAACTCCTTGGAATTGAGGTCCCGGAAAGGGCAAAGTTTTTAAGAGTTATTCTTGCCGAGCTTGCAAGAATTGCCTCCCATCTGGTCTGGCTTGGCTCCAATGCCAATGACATTGGGGCAGTTACAGTTTTCCTATACGCATTCAGAGAGAGGGAAAAGATTTATGACCTGCTTGAAGCTATCTCAGGACAGAGAATGAACAATGCTTTTCTTAAGATTGGCGGTCTAATGGGTGATGCTCCCGATGGATGGCTTGATGCAGTCAGAGCTTTTGTAAAGCAGTTTCCGGAGAAGCTAAAAGACCCGGATGGTCTTCTCACAAAGAATAAAATCTGGAAGGAAAGGACAGAGGGAATTGGAGTGATTCCAAGAGACCTTGCGATAGACCTTTCTCTTACTGGCCCGCCATTGAGGGCTTCGGGTGTCAAGAGGGATTTAAGAAAAGACAATCCATATCTTGTTTATGACCAGCTTAATTTCGACATCCCTGTGGAAACCGCAGGTGATGTCTATGCAAGGTACCTTGTGAGGATGGAGGAGATGAGGCAGTCTGTGAGAATTATTGAGCAGGCCCTGGATAAGCTCCCGGATGGTCCTGTTTTAATAGAGGATTATAAGATTGTCCCACCACCAAAAAGCGAGGTTTATCACGACATTCCGGAGCTGATCCATCATTTCAAGCTAATTTCTGAAGGATTCCATCCTCCAAAAGGTGAGGTTTATTTTGCCGTAGAGGCCCCTAAAGGGGAGTTAGGATACTTTATAGTCTCTGACGGTTCAAATAAGCCCTATAGATTAAGAATAAGGCCACCTTCATTTGTTAACCTACAGGCACTTGAGCATATTCTTCCAGGTTATTTGATAGCCGACGCTGTGGCCATAATTGGAAGCCTCGACCCCGTATTCGGTGAGGTTGACAGATAAAATCCCAAGTTGGGAAAAATTCAGAACATACGAAAATGCTTGACATTTTAAGAGATTTTAAAATAAAATGAGTTTGTCTTTGCCGGGAAAAAGGATAAAAGTTGACATAATATGGCGGGATGAATAAAATAACGTTTACAAAAAGGAGAAAGCCATTGAAAAAGTTGAGCATTAGAGTCCTGCCGTTTGATGGGAACAAGTTAGTAATTTCCAGCAACAAGCTTGTGTATTAGAAAGGAGGATACTTTTATGGGAAAAGGGTTTAATGTGTTGTTTTTTGCGTCTAAAAGTGTCGAGTTGTTGTTTTCAACAGTTTCTTTAGAAAAAAGGAGGTTATTCAATGGGTAACGTAAGCGTTAACGATATAATAAAAAAGGTGGGTAAGCCTATAGTAACTGGTGTAGTTTCTATAGGTCTTACATTGCTGTTTGCAGCAACACTTCAGGCAGGAAGTTTTACCCCGCCTGATAGGAATGGAAACGGGCTTCCGGATAAGCTGGATATAATGCTCGGTTTAGTAAATCCTGACGGTACACCTTATACGCCCTCAGCTTTACACCCGCGGGGTGACTACGATAATGATGGTGTACCTGATACCCTCGAAGATATCAATAGAAATGGAGTAGTCGATATCGGTGAAACAGACCCGAAATTATCGGATACAGACCATGATGGGATTCCAGATAATAAGGAATGGATGGGTGATATTAACTTTACGGGAACTGTGACCTCTGCAACACCTGCAGATAATGACGGTGATGGCATTATCAATGCGCTTGATATCGATTCAGATAATGATGGATTGTTAGATGGACCAAATTATGGTTACAATATCGGAGCAGGCACTGTATTTTCGTTCAATAATGGTGGTGGACATTATAAATATGAATATGGTGCTGGTGGAACCGGTACAGATCCCTATAATAATGATACAGATGGCGATGGATTGAGCGATGGAGAGGAAGTCTATACATATGCTCAGTGGGGTGTTGATCCCCTGAATTTTGATACCGATGGAGACCATCTCTCCGATGAACTCGAAATTAAGTTAGGTCTCAATCCAAATAATACCGATACGGATGGAGATGGTATTGATGATGCCGCCGAGCTCGCTGATAATGCAGCAATCCTTGCTGGAACGGTAGCTTCAGGTGGTGCTGTGTATCTGTCTTGGGATGCTGCTCATTCAGCTTATACAGATACACTTGCTGGTTTTATGGGTTCAGCAGATGTGGATAAAGATGGGCTCGTAGATGCCCTCGATGTAGATTCAGATAATGATGGAATTAATGACGGAGTTGCAAATTCCATAAGCCCAATTGGACATGAAGATATAACGGATATTGATGGAGATGGAATTCCCAATTATCGTGATATGGATTCCGATGGCGATGGACTTGCAGACGGACAGGAAGAGAATTTCTATCATACAAGCGCATATGGATATACTGATGGAGACAATGATGGCGTAGTAGATGAGAGTGAAATCGCATATGGTCTGAATTACAATACAGATGATACTGATGGAGATGGAATCGTAGATTCCTCCGAGGTTAATAGCAACGGAGCAAACATTAGTGTTGTTACGGCCTCAGGGCACGATGCCTATTACCTCACATCTGCTCCCAGTGATGTAGATGGAGATGGGCTACCCGATGCAAGGGACCTGGATTCAGACAACGATGGTCTTTTTGATGGTAATTACAATCCAGGATGGACTTATGCAGATGGAAGTGCTCCAAATGAGAATACGTTTGGAACAGATTATAGAAATGCTGATACAGATGGAGATGGGTTAACAGATGGATGGGAAGCAGGTAATGATTTGGACCTGGCGAATGGGTCAGCGGGTGGTAGTTTTGAGAGAACTGATGCTACTAAGGTTGATACTGATGGGGACGGTATTTCAGATAAAGTTGAATTAGAAAATGGTTCGAATCCGTTGTTGGTGGACAGCGATGATGATGGAGTAGCGGACAGTACGGAGTGGGGTAGTAATTTAGCTGGGGCGCCTGTGGATACAGATGGAGATGGGATACCTGATGTGATAGATGTAGACAGTGATAATGACGGATTGTTTGATTACAGTTATGATCCGGGTTGGACGTATGCGGATGGAAAGGTGCCGAATGAGAAGCAGTTTTTTGAGACGGATGCTGGTTGGGCAGCGGATTCAGCGATAGCTGCGTCATATAGGAGTGATTTTGATGGAGATGGATTAACAGATGGATGGGAGGCAGGGAATGATTTAGACCTGGCGGATGGATCAGGAGCTGGGAATTTTGAGAGGACATTGCCGTACAATGTAGACAGTGATGGAGATGGAATAGCGGATAATTTAGAGTTACAGAATGGTTCGAATCCATTATTGGTGGACAGTGATGATGATGGTATAGCGGACAGTACGGAGTGGGGGACGAATTTAGCTGGGGCGCCTGTGGATACAGATGGAGATGGGATACCGGATGTGATAGATATAGACAGTGATAATGATGGATTGTTTGATTACAGTTATGATCCGGGTTGGACGTATGCGGATGGAAAGGTGCCGAATGAGAAGCAGTTTTTTGAGACGGATGCTGGTTGGGCAGCGGATTCAGCGATAGCTGCGTCATATAGGA
>JALXCE010000228.1:11886-14257 GCA_026991055.1 Caldifarciminota bacterium
GATGGGAGGCAGGGAATGATTTAGACCTGGCGGATGGATCAGGAGCTGGGAATTTTGAGAGGACATTGCCGTACAATGTAGACAGTGATGGAGATGGAATAGCGGATAATTTAGAGTTACAGAATGGATCGAATCCATTGTTGGTGGACAGTGATGATGATGGAATAGCGGACAGTACGGAGTGGGGGACGAATTTAGCTGGGGCGCCTGTGGATACAGATGGAGATGGGATACCGGATGTGATAGATATAGACAGTGATAATGATGGATTATTTGATGGAAATTACAATCCAGGATGGACTTATGCAGATGGAAAAGTGCCCAACGAGAATACATTTGGAACAGATTACAAAAATCCTGATACAGATGGAGATGGACTAACGGATGGATGGGAAGCAGGTAATGATTTAGACCTTACAGATGGATCAGGAGCTGGGAATTTCGAGAGAACAGATCCAACTCTCTGGTCTTCTGATACTGTGACAACTGCTGTCCCCTGGACAGCACAGTATGGAGACAGTTTATCAGATTATTATGAACTTACACACGGACTGAATCCTCTTTCTGTGAATACGGATGAAGACTCAATTGATGTTGATGGAGATGGTAATTATGATTATCCGATCTGGGAAGGACCGGTAGCAGACGAAGATTACCCAACCTTCAATCCTTCTACACATCAGTTTGATCCACCTGCTAATGGAGTGTTCTATGTAGAGGTTGTTGGGCAGAATCATGATGACCTTGGAATGGATGACCCACAGGATCCTTTAAATACTGACTTTGTGGGGATATGGGTTGATACCGATGGAGATGGCTTGCCTAATAAGCTTGAAGAGGAAATAGGAACCAATCCGTACAATAGAGACACAGATGGTGACGGTCTCTGGGATGGTGATGAGCTCTATCCAGAGAGATTTGACCTTGATAGTGTTTACAATATTAAGAATCCATTTGATGGATATTATTCTTCAGATCCTCTAAACGTCGATACTGATGGTGATGGTTTTAATGATTACGTTGAGCTAACAGGAAATGGGCATATTCCTTTGAAATCTGCTGGTGTCCCTGATGCGAATGACAGTCTCTGGGCTTCAAATCCTCGTTCAACCGATACCGATGGAGATGGCATTGCCGATGGAGATACAATTCTGATTAATTGGACAGATACTGCAGGTGTTGTACATCAGGATACATTTATTGAAGGATATGTCGAGTCAGAGGCTATACCTGACGGTAAACCCAACATCAGGGATACTGATTCTGACAATGATGGTCTTTCCGATTTTGTTGAAAACTATTGGAATTCATTGAGATCACCGGTAAATGCCGGGTGGAATCCTGGAAACTATGACACAGATGGTGATGGTGTAGCAGACTACACAGATGTGGGTGTTGGTGGAGACCCGGGTGACGGAAGATTAACAGCTACAGGTACTCCACCCGATGTAGATGGTGATGGACTACTCGATGTTTTTGAGCAGGGTGGTGCATGGCAGACATATGCAACTACCCTTGGTGATAAAGATTCTGATGATGATGGAATTTCAGATGGAACAGAAGATAAAGGCGGGACATTCCTGATCACAACCAGACCGGACAACATAGACACTGACGGTGATGGTATTCAGGATGGAACAGAAATGGGCGTGACTTCTGGCATCCCTGGTGGTGCTGGTGTAGGTACAGACCCGGCTGTATTTGTACCCGATGCTGATAATACAACGAAGACCGACCCCACCCTTGCCGATTCTGATCACGATGGACTTAATGATGGTGTTGAGGACGCAAATGCTAATGGTGCTGTAGATGCGGGTGAGAGTGATCCTAACAATCCCGATACAGATAATGATTTCATCCTTGATGGCTCCGATGCTGATCCACTCGTAGCGGAAGATACCGATCATGATGGTCTTCCTGATTGGATGGAAAAATACTTTACAGGTACAGATCCTAACGATAATGACACAGATGATGATGGACTTGCAGATGGCTGGGATGACTCTACTCCAAATGGTGTCTTTGATGCCGGTGAGGCTCCTGGAGAGCTGGGAGATGGAACTCTTGCATTTAATTCTGCCTCGGGTGAGTGGGAATGGACTAACCCAACAGATGGATCCTCTGAAGCATTAGTTAATAGAACAGGTACTGGTGGCCATCCTGCATATACAACTGTAACAGAACCACTTGTGGGTTCAACAGACCTCGATGGTCTGCTCGATGGTATTGAATTGTCAGTTACTACCGGTGTGTCCGGGTCTGCTGGATACACTGGAGATGCTGATGCAACAACATATACAAACCCATTTGGTACAGATTCTGATAATGATTTACTTCTCGATGGATACAGTGAGGATGTTAATGGTAATGG
>JALXCE010000228.1:14357-16466 GCA_026991055.1 Caldifarciminota bacterium
AGGCGATAGACCAGGATGGAGATTATCTATATGATGGATATGGAGAGGATGCGAACTATGATGCGGTGGTAGGTGCGGCAGAGACGGATCCGAATAACAGTGATACGGATGGAGATGGAGTAGTAGATGGATACGATGGATGGGAGACTGTAACGATTGATCAGCCAGACGCTGACGCAACTGTTAATGCACTTGATACAAATTCCGATGGTGATGGGTGGTCAGATGGTCAGGAAGTTAGTACTTACCATACAAGTGCCATCACAGTGGATACTGACGGTGATGGCCGTGCAGATGGAATTGGTAACGAAGACGCAAATGATCCAGATAGTGACGGATTAATATCCGCACTTGATCTGGATTCTGATAATGACCTTTACCTCGACGGTGATGGAACTTTATTCGGTACCGCATATCCAAATGAAGCCGGTGTTGGTGAAGATAACGGTGCAGGTGGTGGAACAGCAAATGACGGCGTAGTTAATGGCTCGGAGACAGACCCCACAGTTCCAAACGATGGAGATAGTGATAATATACCAGACTGGGTTGAAATATCCTTTGGAACTAACCCTGCAGCTGCTAACTCCGATGGTGACGGATGGGATGAGGCTCCAGACCCGAATGTTACATACACTTCGGCAAATATGCAGTTCTATCCCGATATCAATGGAAATTACTATGTTATTGGCGAAACTGATGGAGCTGGAAATTACTTTACAACCAATCCTCGCCTGAGTGATACGGATAACGATGGATTGAATGATGATGCCGATCTTGCAGCCCATGGAAATCCGCTCGATTACGATACGGATAACGATGGATTGAGTGATGGATGGGAAAATGCAAACGGTTTGACGGTTAATAATGTTGATTCAGACAATGACGGTCTCCCTGATGGTGCCGAGGTTAATGCGGATGTAACTGGTGATGGCGTAAACGCAACAGAGGCTTTAGCTGCTGACATTGATGGTGATGGAATCAATGATGGAGTTGAATTCGGAATTTCCGCAAATGACACACTTGGTATCTATTTCGCACATACTGGAATAGACCAGCATACTGGAGCAGCTCCTGCCCTTGATGAAGATGACGCAACATATACCGATATGAATTCTACAGATACTGATGGTGACGGTGTGAGTGATAATGCTGAGGACGCTAACCAGAATGGTAAATGGGATATTGCGGCAACATTCCACTACATACCTTCAGCAGCAGCCTGGGCTGCTGGTGAGAATAATGGTGCAAATCCTGGTGATGAGACCAATCCTCTTGATAGAGATACTGACCACGGTGGCGTTGATGATGGTTCAGAGAATGCAGCAGCCACAGATCCTCTAAATGCAACAGTTGGAGACCGCATGTTCCACGTACTCGATAGCACGGGAACGACTCCACAGGATTCACTATTTATTGATCCAGTACCTGGTGACACAGGATACGTAAGATTCACCGTTGAGAATAACGGTTCTATTGATATAGACTCACTTTATGCCAGCTGGACGAACCTTGTCTGGGATGACACAGTTTACATGTATCCTGATACATTCCCGGGCGATACAATTCCAGCTGACTCAATTTATGCCTACGGTGTAGACGAAGGCAACGTAATTACTTCTAATCCTTATCTCGACAACGCAATTGGCAACGGATTACCCGTTGGTGATAAGGATACCCTTGTGTTTGTGGTGCATGTACCATGGGCCAAGAATCCGGGCTACTACAGAGGACATATAGTTCTCTGGTATCACGGCAATCCAATTGACACATTGGTTCTAAGGGTAAGAGTTGATCTTAAGACCGATCTCGACATTGCTGATTGGGATAGCCTACCTAATGGAGTTGGCGCTTCTGACCAGGATTCTACCGGTGCTATTGATAATGTAATGAACCTCGTATTCAATACGGGTCTGCAGGATACAGGAATATTCTTCCTTTCCAACCCGAACCTTTATCCCGATAACAATAACGATGATGTGAACGACATTAACGGAAATCCAGCAGTTCCTCAGGAGAATGTGACCCACTTCCACTTTAATCCTACCAGTGCCGCAGACTCTATCGGTGGCTGGGACCCTGATTCTGAAGGTAACATGAATGCTTACCATG
>JALXCE010000229.1 GCA_026991055.1 Caldifarciminota bacterium
TCGTAGAGAGGCCACAGGACGTGTTCTTAATAGAGAAATCAGGCTTCTATCATGGGAAATACCATGTTCTCGGTGGAGTAATATCACCTCTTCATGGAGTCTCTCCGGATGACCTCTATATTGATGATCTTGTGGAGAGGATTAGAAAGGAAGGGGTAAAGGAAGTGATTCTTGCCCTTTCTCCGACTATCGAGGGAGATACAACCTCTATTTATATTAAAGAAAAATTGAAGGACATGGATGTCAAAATTACCAGAATTGCAAGGGGTTTGCCAACAGGCATAGACCTATCCTTTTCAGATGCTTTAACACTAAAAGAGGCGATCCAGGGTCGCCGCGAATTATAAGGAGGTAACCATGAAAAGAATTTTGCTAACATCAGTTATGCTCTCGTCTTTTGTCTTTGGAGGTGTAAACCTGACCATTTATAGTGAAGGGCTCGGGCTCATAAATGAGACGAGGACAGTATTTGTTCCCTCGGACACAGGAGTTGTCGATATTACTGGAGTTGCCGAGAAAATTGACCCTACAAGTGTAAGAATTGATATCCCGGGAGTTACTGTACTTGAGGAAAACTATGTATATGATGTAGCATCACTCAACAGTTTGCTCCAGAAGATGAAAGGGAAAGTGATTGATGTGGTGCTTAAAGGCGGGACGGTATTGAGTGGAACATTGCTTAACTATGATACGGGAACAATCATACTCGCGCAGGAAGGCAGAATATCCGTGATAAAGAGAAGCAACGTGGTGCAGGTTAATTTGAGCTCGCTGCCGAAGGGGTTGGTAACTGAGCCTACACTGGAGCTCAGAACAGCCTCGCCCGATTCCGGTCATAAAAATCTTAGACTTTCCTATCTGACAGGTGGATTGAACTGGCAGGCGGAGTATGTGGGTGTTATGGAGGGTGATAGTTTGAGTTTCAATGCATGGATCTCCATTGACAATCAGAGTGGAGCAGAGTACAGAGATGCAAAAATAAAGCTGGTGGCGGGAAAGATTAGAAAGATCCAGCAGATGCCTCAGCAACCTCTCTATCAGCCCATAAAAGCCGCGGCAGTTCCTGAGAAAAATGCCCCTCCTGTGACTTCGGGTAAGCTATTTGAATACCATACCTACACCCTGAATTTTCTCACCACTCTTAAAAATAATGAAAAGAAGCAGGTAAATTTCATCTCCGGCAAAAAGGTGAAATACGAGAAGATTTACCAGTATGACGGTAGAGGCGAAAATGTTAAGGTTATTCTAAAGTTCAAAAACGATAAAACCCAGGGACTTGGAGTCGCTTTGCCTGAAGGTATCGTCAAAATTTTCAAAGTTGATAAAGATGGCACAAAGGAATTTATCGGCGAGGATAAAATAAACCATACCCCAGCAGGTGGTGAGGTAAATCTTTACGTTGGAGATGCCTTTGATATCAAGGCGAAAAGAACCATCCTGAAGCGTTATAAACTTTCTGAAAGAGAACAGGAGCAGGATATCAAGGTCGTTATAAACAACTTTAAAGACAAGGATGTCACAGTACATGTTATTGACCATTTTTACGGATTCTGGGAAATTGTTCAGTCCACACACGCACCAAAGCTGAAAGATGCCTACACGGTGGAGTTTGTTGTCCCTGTGAAAGCCCACAACAAAGCAGAGCTTGTTTACCGCGTTAGACAAACATGGTAAACATTATCGATCTTGGAAGGGCCTCATACAAAGAGGTATGGGACCTTCAGCTGGAGCTGGTAGAGAAAAGAAAAGCTGACAAAATTCCAGATACTCTTGTACTTGTGGAACATTCACACGTGATAACAATTGGGAAGCACGGAGACGAGGCCAATATAAAACTGCCAGTGAATAAATTGAGGGAAAACGGCATAGATTATTTTAGAGTGGACAGAGGCGGAGATGTGACTTACCACGGGCCAGGCCAGATTGTTGGATATACTATCTATAAAATCAATGGACACATCGGTGGGTTGAGGAAATTCATCTATTACATGGAGGATGCTATTATCGAAGTCCTGCAAGATTATGGAATCGAAGCCCACAGGGACCCGAATATCATTGGTGTCTGGGTAGGAAATGACAAAATTGCGGCCATAGGACTTGCACTTACGGAAAGTGTAACTTATCATGGATTTGCACTTAACGTAAATACAGACCTGAAATTTTTCGACATGATTATTCCATGCGGTTTAAGGGACAAGGGAATCACTTCTATGGAGAAACTGCTGGGGAAAAAATTCGACATGGCCGAGGTGAAATCGAAAATATCCGATAAACTATCACAGAACTGGAGGAAACACCTTCTTTCATAACATTCAAAGCGGTTTTCCCATCAATCCTTTATTAAGTGCAAGTGGGGTGTTATCATATAAAAGGAGAAGTGGAGATGTTGAGGAAACCTGAATGGCTTAAGGTAAAATTGCCAGGTGCTGGTGAATTTCCAGAGGTAAAATCTATATTGAGGCATTATCACCTTCACACTGTATGTGAAGAGGCTCGCTGCCCAAACCTCGGTGAATGCTGGGGCAGTGGAACCGCAACCATAATGATACTTGGTGAAATGTGTACCCGCTCTTGCAAATTCTGTGCCACGAAGACGGGCAATCCTCATGGTGCGCTGGAGAAAGATGAGCCCCTGGGGGTCGCCCAAGCGGTGAGAGAAATGGGACTTGATTACGTGGTTCTCACATCCGTTACTCGCGATGATTTGCCAGATGGTGGAGCACACCATTTCGCAGAAACCATCAGGATGATAAAAAAATTGGCTCCAGATGCACTTATTGAGGTCTTAATCCCGGATTATACGGGAGATAATTTAAAACCTGTTGTTGAAGCTCACCCTGATGTCATTGGCCACAACATTGAAACGGTAAGGAGATTAACAAGGGCAGTGAGAGATTGGAGATTTTCATACGAAAAGTCCCTCAAAGTTTTAGAGGCAGTAAAGGAACTTGACCCCACGATTTACACGAAATCCAGCATCATGCTCGGATTGGGAGAGACAAAGGAAGAAGTTTTAGAAGCCATGCAAGACCTGCGCAGAATTGACGTTGATTTCTTTACCCTCGGCCAGTATTTGCGTCCAACTCACAAACACTACCCGGTGGCAAGATTTATTCCTCCTGAAGAATTTAAAGAATATGAGAGAATAGGCCTTGAGATGGGATTTAAATACGTTGCCTCTGGTCCCCTTGTGAGAAGCTCCTACAGGGCGGCGGAGTATTTCATCAAAAACATAATCAAAGGATAGAAGATGTTTGGCATCAAGAAAATAGACCCGGATGTGCTGCTGAAGGACCTCAATCCACGACAGAGAGAGGCAGTTTTGCAGGTTGATGGACCTGTGCTTGTCATCGCTGGTGCAGGATCTGGCAAGACCCGTGTTCTTACCTACAGGATCGCCTATCTTATCGGTGTCTTAGGCGTTTCTCCCTTCCAGATATTTGCCGCTACTTTCACAAACAAAGCCGCCCAGGAGATGAGAGAGAGGGTCGAAAAACTGATCGAAACCGATATCTCTGACATGTGGATCGGGACCTTCCATTCCATGTGTGCAAGGATATTGAGAAGACACGCAAAATCCCTTGGATACAGCTCAAACTTTACCATCTATGACAGAACTGACCAGAGAAACCTGATTAAAACCATTGTGGGAGAAAACACGCGGTTTAAGCCCCAGAAGCTCGTTTCCAGAATTTCTTCATATAAAAACGGTGCCTATATCCCGGAAGACGAGGAGGAGATCAGGATTTTCAAAAAGTATCAGGAACTTATGAAGCTTAATAACGCACTCGACTTTGATGACCTTCTGCTCCTGACAATCAAGCTTTTTGAGGAGTTCCCGGAGATTAAAGAATACTATGCTGATAAGTTTCACTACGTCCATGTGGATGAGTATCAGGACACCAATAGAACTCAATACAGGTTACTTCTCCATCTTTCGTCAAAGCACAGAAACATTTTTGCTGTCGGTGATGAGGACCAGTCGATTTACGGCTTCCGTGGGGCGGATATACGTAACATCCTGGACTTTGAAAAGGATTTTCCGGAAGCCAGAATCATAAGACTTGAGCAGAACTACAGGTCTACCAAAACTATACTCAAGGCAGCCACAGAGGTCATTTCAAGAAATCGCTACAGAAGGGGTAAGACTCTCTGGACAGAGAATCCTGTGGGCGAGAAAATCAAACTCATTTCAGCCCGCGACGACATGGATGAAGCCGAAAAAATTGTGAACCTGATTTACGGATCAGGAAGACCATACAAAGACTTTGTAATACTTTATCGGACCAATGCCCAGTCGAGAGCGTTCGAGCAGGTTTTGAGAAACTACAATATCCCTTACACTATCGTGGGAGGCATAAAATTTTACGAGAGGAAAGAGATAAAGGATATTCTTGCATATTTAAAAATCCTTGTAAATCCTCAGGATGAAGTTTCCCTGCTCAGAATTTTGAATGTCCCTGCGCGTGGTATTGGAAAGAAGACGGTCGAGTTTTTACGAGATTTTGCGGAGAGGAACAATCTTTCCCTGTTTGAGACACTGCAGTTTGCGGAAAATTTTGGAGGCATCCGGGCAAACACAAAATTGAGGATGAAAGAATTTTACGACACAATTACTTTCTTAAGAGAATATGCAAAGGAGCACACTGCTTATGAGGTGGCTAAAAAGCTTATTCAGCTTGTTGACTACAGAGAGTACATTATTCACATGTATGGCCAGAATTCTATTGAAACCGAATCCAAATTTGAGAATATCGATGAACTTCTTGGCTCTATAAGACGGTTTAGTGAAGAAGTAGTTGATCCCACAGTTGAAAACTATATAACCTCCGTCTCTCTGCTGACTGATGTAGATGAATGGAATGAGAGGGAAAATGTAGTCACTTTAATGACGGTACACAATGCCAAGGGACTTGAGTTCCCCATTGTGATAATCACAGGACTCGAGGAGACGGTTTTCCCGCATATTTCGAGTTTCGGAGATGAATTTGAGCTGGAAGAGGAAA
>JALXCE010000230.1 GCA_026991055.1 Caldifarciminota bacterium
TGGTTTCTCTCTTACGCATGAGAAAGTACGATATTCTCTATCAGTACTATTCCACGAGGACGCATAAACTCTCAAAACCCGAATTCTTCGCCTTTCTTTACTCCTTATACAACACACCTTCAGCAGACAGTATGTTTTACCGACTGATTGAAGAAGGATTGACCTTTTATCCTGATTTGGGCGATTTCCTCCTATTTCTCAGGATCAGCAAGAATATCTCCAAGCAGAAGACAAAGGAGATTCTCATTGATCTGAGGATTTTAAGGAAGAAATACCCTCGAAGCTATTTCCTGGAATCGTCTATAATGAGCACTCTGAGGTACCTTTATTCCAACTCAGCCCACAAAGAGTATAAAAAGGTTTACAGAGATTACAGTAAGTTTTTGAAATACTACAGTGACCGGGCAGAAGCCCTCTACTATCTTGCAATGATTTCAAGAGCGTCAGGGGACAAGAGAGGGTTACGTCGAATTTCAGATATCCTCATAACGAGGTACTACAAATCCCCGTTTTCCTACCGGGTAATAAGATTCGCATCAAAAAAGTATGTGTTCTATAAAGGACTCTCTGCGTTCTACAGCGGAAAATATAAAACCGCTATCAAATACCTGAGAAAAACAAGGCTCGCGAAGAAATATCATTATCTAACAATCAGCTACTATCGGGCTGGATACTTTTCCAGATTGATAAAGCTGTATAAAAAGGGAAGGGTTCCCGATTCTCTCATTTATTATGTGGGACTGGCATATGAGAAGAAGAAAAAATATGAAGATGCGGTTAAATTCCTGTTAAAAACCTTAAGGGCCAGGTCTCGGTATGCTGACAATGCAGCTTATGAGCTCTCGTTTATCTTTGTCAACAACTCCCGTGTTTTCAAGAAATGGGAAGGGAAACTTCCTCTGGCCATACACAACGCAGATTATTTAATGAGAATGGGGCTTGTTTACATGGTCTCTGGCGAAAGACAGAGAGCTCAGGCGTTCTTTAAGAAAGTTCTCACCTTGAACGATAGATTTGCAAGTTCTCAAGCCCTTTACTGGCTTTACAGAATGTCAGGCATCGGGGATTATCGAGACTTCCTCTTAAGAGAGCACCCTTTTTCCTATTTTGCATGGATAACAAACGGTAATAAAGTGCTTGCACCTGTTGATTCTGTGGTGGGCAGGTTACTCCAGAATAATGGAAATTTCTTTCTAAAAAGTCCAAAGTTCTGGAATCGCTTCCACATCTTTGCTTTCCTTGGCCTGAACAATTATGCCCTACGGGAGTTAAGAAGATGTTCAGCAAATCTTCGCGAGTGTGTGGAATTTTCATATCTTACAGGGGAAGACAACCTAACTGTGGAGATTTTCAGAAGATTCAGAGGGCTTGAACGCAAAAAGAAGGGGCTGGTTTTTGGATACCCACTTGCGTACTGGTATTACATTCAAGGGGAGGCTTCAGAACCTTTCCTGTTTGTTTCACTTCTCCGTGAAGAAAGTCATTTCAACCACATGGCGGTATCGCCGGCTGGGGCCATAGGTATTGCTCAGCTTATGCCATTCACAGCTGCAAAACTTTTAGGTAGACGAGTGAAAAGAGACGAATTACTCGATCCCTATTTCAATATAAAACTTGGGGCAAGATACCTTAATTCTTTAATTGAAAAATACAACGGCCGTCTGATTTTTGCCCTTGCAGCATACAATGCCGGACCCAAAAGGGTGGATGCCTGGATAAAAAAGTATTCCCAATCCGGGATCGCGGAGAACCCTTATCTCTTTGTGGAATTTATCCCATTTCGGGAAACAAGAAATTACGTTCGAAGAATAATGAAGGACTACAGGCTTTATAAGCGACTTTATAACTCATATCAAAAAGAATTGCTTGACCGTCAGGCTTCGTAGTTATACCCTTAAAAATATGCAGGTGGAAAAACTTTACTGGAAAATATCAGAGGTAGCGGAGATTGTGGGGGTTCGTCCAGAGCAGCTTCGGTATTGGGAAAAAGAGCATGGACTCTTGCATCCTTTGAGGAAGGGTGGCAAGAGAAGATATACGCGGAAAGATATTCAGATCGCCCTGATGATAAAGGCTCTTCAGGACAACGGGGAAGACCTGAGAAGGATTAGTTATCAGCTCAGACACCATAATAATTCGGAATTTTTTAACAAGGCTTTAAAAACCTTTTTAAAGTCAATCCAGCAGGATGTCAGGAAACTTCTTGAGGAAGTGAGAAAAATCAAGCGGGAATTGGAAGAGGGGTATAATTGAAATACATTATTCTGGGCGCAATACAGGGATTAACTGAATTTCTTCCTATATCGTCTTCCGGGCATCTTGTGGTATTTGAGCATTTTCTCAACGTGCATTTTCCAGGCATTACCTTTGAGGTATTTTTGCACCTTGCCACTCTCACTGCTGTGGTTATATATCTGTGGAAGGACGTTATAGATATTTTTCATTTCAAAAAATACTCTTTCTGGGAACAACCTATAGTTTTAATCATAATTGGAACCATTCCAGCAGGCATAGTGGGACTTTTGTTTAATGACAGGATAGAAACATTTTTCGTGACCGTAAAATGGGTGAAATATTTCTTCATTCTGAATAGTTTCATCCTGCTCACATCCATGTGGTCAAAGGGAGGACGCGAGAAAATAACCCCCTGGGACGCTCTTCTAATTGGGATCAGTCAATCTCTTGCGATTTTACCTGGTATCTCGCGCTCCGGCACCACAATAACAGTTGCGCTGCTTCTTGGCATAGCACCGAGGAAGGCCTTCTCATTTTCCTTCCTTCTATCCCTTGCTGCCATATCAGGTGCCGCAGTGCTAAAGCTTAAGGGGATTGAGCACTTTGCTCTAACAACAGGCTATCTTACAGGATTTATCTCAGCCTTAATTTTTGGTCTAATTGCTATAATCGTTCTGAAAAGAGTCGTGCTTGTCAGGAAACTCCATTACTTTGGCTACTACACCCTTGCACTGGGCATAATTCTTTTATTCTTTTAGGGAGTGATCATTGGAGTCCTATCCTCATATCTCTTCCTGCGTAAATTGTGGGAAGTCCATGTTTCCACGCTAATCTCGATGTTCATCTGGATGTGTAAAAATTTTTAAAGAAGCCCGGGTATATTTCTAAAAGTGGAAATCACAAACATCGTGATTCACATTACTTGAGAGTCCGGTTGGTTTTTCATCGAACTTTGTTTGATTTGACATTAAGACCAAAACTGGAAAATGGCAGAATAAAAGAGATAAATTGGCCTTTTCACTTGATATTACTTTTGAAAGATTTTATACTTCTCACACTAAAACTCAAGAAGGAGGATAGAAAATGGGACTCAAAGTAACAATTGATCCAGATCTTTGTGTGGGAGATTCCATCTGTGTGGATCTTGTACCTGACGTATTTGAAATGGGCGATGACGGTATCGCCTATGTGAAAGAGGGTATGGAGTGCACAGGCGACAGAGAGGATGTGCAGGACGCAGCAGATCAGTGCCCCAGCGGAGCAATCATAATCGAAGAGTCAGAAGATTGTAAGTAAGAATAAATGTGGTTAATTTGATTATGGGGGGCGATGGCGAAGCCATCGCCCCCCATTTTTTCTTGCATGCAGATAAAAGACATCTCTCTCAAAATCGGCCCGGTTCAGGTGCTGAAAAACGTCTCCTTCCGGATTCCTGAAGGCTCTATTTCTGCTATTGTCGGCCCCAACGGTGCTGGCAAATCAACCCTTCTTAAGGTCATTTCTGGTTTTCTTCAGCCTGACACAGGTGAGGTGATACTTGACGGCGTTTCCAATCCAGGATTTTATGAAAGAATGAAGCTCATTTCCTACCTTCCAGAAACTGTTGAGATGTATCCCGAGCTCAGGGTGAGGGAATTTGTTGAGCTTGTCGAAAACTCCACGAGGATAAAAAGCCTACACCTGATCAGGTGGCTCGGCATCGAAGATGTGTGGAACAAAAGAATCTCCCATCTTTCCAAGGGCTACAAACAGAGATTAAAGCTATACTTTGCATTACACAGGAGGACAAAATACGCATTACTTGATGAGCCCTTTGATGGATTCGATCCACTGCAGATCAGGAAAATTTCAGAGCTTATCCGAAAGATGCAGGACGAGGGGAGAAACTTCCTATTAACCATTCACAATTTGAGTTATGCAGAGAAAATCTGTGATTACATAATCATTTTGAGAGACGGGAAAGTCGTGACCTCGGGATATGTTGATGAGTTAAAAGAAAAATTTGGTTCCCCGGACCTCGAAGGTGTTTTTATAAAGGCAATAGCATGAAGGGCCTCGTTAAAAAAGAAATTCTCGTTTTTATTTTAAGCTCTGCATTTTATCTGCTTATCATTATTGCTTCTTTTCTTATCGGAAGCAGCTTCATTACATCTATTGACCTTTACAGCAAGGCAAGTATTGCCGCCTTGAAAGACCCTATCTACGCAAGAAGTTTTGAGCCTGTTCCCGGCGTATTTGTGCCTGCATTTGGTGGATTTTATCTTGTATTCTCCCTTCTCCTTCCCTTTGCTATCATTCCCATGATTTCAAGAGAATTTGAATATAATACCATTTCCCTTCTACCCCAGCTCGGATATGGGATAGGGAAAATCCTCACTCAAAAGTTTCTCGTAGCTCTGGGGTATGTTTTGCTTACTCTTTCACTCTCGATTCCTGCGATAATTTTCTGGATATCAGTCGGTGGGCATGTTGCATGGGCCGAGATGACGCTTCTGCTCGCGGGATACGTACTGTATGGAATTCTTGTGATTTCAATATCATTTGCCTCGGCTTCAATTCTCAAAAGCACATCGAGCGCCTCAATTCTTGCGCTGACCATCGTGCTATCATCATGGGTCCTGGATTTTATGAAAGATGCGACAGCGTCTCCATTAATTCTCTATCTTTCAAAATTTACATTCACCTCTCTTCTCAGGGTTTTCGAAAAAGGTATTTTCTCGGCTGGAGTGCTGGTGAAGCTTGCAATTTTATCTGGCAC
>JALXCE010000231.1 GCA_026991055.1 Caldifarciminota bacterium
CAGCTTTGAGGGCTTCCACAAGCTCGAGACCCTCAACCAGGGTTTTATGCATCTTCCAGTTTCCTGCGATAATCCTTTTTCTCATGGGCTCAAATTTTAATTCAGTCCAAAAATTAAGTCAAACCTCCGATCTTCGTCAAAAATAATCTACCCGAAAAGATACTGTTTCCTCAAAATTACCCACCCACAATTAATTTCAGGGGCTACCTCCCAATATACTTCTCTTCTAACAAAAATCTCTATTCTGAAAAAGGAGGTAACCCCCATGTGTACTTCAATAACCTTCCCAAAAGGACTGATGACCATGAATAATAAAAGACTTCTTATCGCTCATAATGCCAAATTATACAGGAAAGCCTCTAAAAAACTAAAAACCAATATCCTCGATGAACTCTCCATGCTCACCGGCCTCTCAAGAAAATACATAAGCTACCTCCTAAGAAAACACGGTAAAAGGCTCAGATTGAGAAAAGGTGTTGTTCTAAAAGGGGATATAACGAAATTAAGCGTTCACAAGCGAGGTAGGAAAAAGAAGTACGGAGAAAAGGTGGCACAGGTGATAGTGTATCTCTGGAGGCTCACGGATCACATATCATCGAAGCATTTGAAGGCATTTATAGAGGAGAATATGGACGAGATAGAACGTATGCCTTTCATGGAGGGCATGGACGAAGAGACAAAGGAGCAATTATCAGAGATAAGTGCTTCTACAATAGAAAGGATATTAAGGCCAGTAAGGGATAAGGAAAGGTTAAGGAATAGATACCGCAGTAATCCATATGGTTCGCATATAAAGAAGGAGATAGAGGTGGAGAGTTATTTTAAGAAGGACCGGAAGGAGACAGGGCACCTGGAGGTGGACCTTGTGCATCACAGTGGGGAAAGCGGCAGGGGAGAATTTTTGTACACACTCACGGTGACGGACATAAAAACAGGGTGGACAGAGTTAAGGGTGTTGAAGAACAAGGCAATGGTGTGGACGGAGAAGGCGATGAGGGAGATATTGAAGGAATTACCTTTCAGGGTGAAGCAGATACATACGGACAATGGTTCAGAGTTTATAAATGCGCATTTAAAGAGGCTATGTGATGAGGAGGGGATAAGACTTACGAGGTCAAGGCCATACAGGAAGAATGATGCGGCGTATGTGGAGTCGAGGAATTATTCGATTGTGAGAAGGCATGTGGGGTGGAGGAGGTACGAGACGGAGGATGAGCTGAAGGTAATGGATGAACTGATGAGGGTGATATCGATGAGGTTCAACTATTTTATGCCGACGATGAAGCTTGTGGATTATGAGAGGGTGGGTAAGAGGAAGAAGTGTAAGAAATATGAGATAAAGACGCCATATCGGAGGTTGGTGGAGAGTGGGGAATTAGGTGAAGAAGAGGAATTGAGGTTAAGGAAGAGAAAAGAGAGCATAAGATTTTACGAATTAACGATGAGGATAATAAGGCTTAAAAATGAGTTGGAGAGGGCATACAATAGGAAGAAGAGGGAGGAGGGTGATGGGTCAAATAAAAAAGGAGGTGTAAGTAATGGTTAGAAAAGGACTTAGATATACTTCAGGAAGATTTAATTTTGACGAAAGACGACCTCGGGGAGCCTGTTCGAAAATCCCCCCTCCTATCCTCCCCCCCACGCACGTAGTGCGTGGGGGGAGGAAACAGGTGGGGGGAATTCTTCTTGAAATTTAGAATGGGCAACGTTAATATTTTTACCCACTGGTGGGCGGATAGTTCAGGTGGCGAGAACGCTGGTCTCACATACCAGAGGTCGGAGGTTCGAGTCCTCCTCCGCCCACCATTTTTTATTCCCATCCTTTAAAATTTCCTCATGGACGAAACCCAGAAAGTTGAAATAGTATCCATAATCGTAGCATTCCTGCTATTCGCCTTTAAATTCCTGACATACAAATTGT
The DNA here is from genome assembly GCA_026991055.1 of Caldifarciminota bacterium. Classification (GTDB taxonomy): domain Bacteria; phylum Hydrothermota; class Hydrothermia; order B15-G9; family WFZT01; genus WFZT01. The sequence goes on from JALXCE010000231.1 coordinate 1,922, forward strand.
CTGGAAGTTATGCAATACTCGCAGACGCAGTTCATTCCTTCTCGGACAGTTTCACTTCAATTCTGGTATTGATTGGTATTACATTTTCAAGGCGCAAGACAAAGACTTTTCCATTTGGCCTCTACAAACTCGAGAATCTCGTTTCTCTTTTTGTCGCCTTTGCAATCATTTATACCGGTTACGAAATCATTGTGGAATCTCTAAAATCTGGCCACCATGTTGTAGAGGTAAAGTGGGTAGCCGCTGGAGTTGCACTGATATCGGCAGCCGTGAGCTATGCCCTTTCTGTTTACAAGCTAAAGGTTGGGCGACGAACAGGTTCTCCAAGTCTTGTCGCAGATGGTCAGCACTCAAGAAGCGATGCTCTGTCGTCTGTAGTCGTCTTTGTCGGAATTGCCGCAAATATTGATAAAATTGCCGCTGTTTTTGTGGCGCTGTTTATTTTCAGGAGCGCCTTTGAACCTCTTGTTGATTCATTAAAAGTCCTGCTGGATGCCTCGGTGGAGTCAGATGTGCTTATCAAGGTTCGTGAGATTTTAAAATCTGATCCCAGAGTGCGAAAAATAAAGAGATTACAGGGGCGAAATTCGGGCAGGTATAAATTTATAGAGGCTGTTATTGAAATTAGTGTCCGCGATCTTGAAACGGCTCATCGAATATCAGAAGAGCTCGAGATGCGGATAAAAACAGAGATACCCAACGTTGATGAGGTACTGATTCACTATGAGCCTATTGAGCCCGGAGAGTATGTTGTGGCAGTCCCTCTGGGGGATAAAGGAAAGATAAGTGAACAGATGGGGAATGCCATAGAATTTATGCTGGCGAGGATAAAAAATGGAGAAATTCTGGAGCGCAGGTTTATTAAAAATCCTTTCCTTACGCTCGAGAAAGGCAGAGGAAAGGCTATTGGTGAATTTCTTGCAAGAGAAGGGACAACTCATATAGTTCTTAAGCACATTCCCACCGGTGGAAGCAAGTATATCCTTGAGGGACTTGGAATTGAAATATTGACAACCGATAAAGATGACCCAGGGAAGGCGCTCGAAGAGATATTAGAAGTTATCAGTTAAATTCTGGCTTTTTGATCAGAGCAAAATAAAAACCTTCGGTTTGATTTTCAAAAGGATAGAGGCGACGAGTTTTCTTTACCCTTTCATCGTAAGTATTCCTTTTCCACTCCGTAATCCCCTCTTCCATCTTTAATCCAAAATCCGGGACGTCCAGGATTTCAGCCTCGGGGTGTCGCTGGAGCAGGAAGTTCACAATGCCTTCATTCTCCTCTGGAACAAGGGTACAGGTGGAATAAACCATTCTACCACCAGGTTTTAAGGCCCTGTATGCTGCAAGTATCAAGCCTTTCTGGGTCCTCACGAGGTTACCAACCACTCCCCAGCTCCACCATCTCAAAGGCTCGTAAGTTTTGTGAAGTGTACCAAGGGCTGAGCAGGGAGCGTCAATCAAAATCCTGTCCATGCGTCCCTCGAGGAATCTGCCAAATTTGTAACCATCAAGCTCGGTTACTATGGTGTTCACAACCCCGAGCTTATCAATATTGTGTGAAAGGGCGCGAACCCGCTCTATAGAGATGTCATTTGCCACGATTACACCTGTATTTTTCATCATCTGGGCCATTTGAGTGGTTTTTGAGCCAGGAGCTGCAGCCATGTCGAGAACGTATTCACCGGGCTGGGGATCAAGTATTAATGGTGGAAGCATAGATGCTTTTTGCTGGACATAGTAGTAGCCAAGAAAATGCTCTATGGTTTTGCCGATCTCAAAGGGGGCTTCCTCGACCTCAAAACCGCAGGGGTAAAACTCAACAGGTTTCAGCCGGAATCCCTGCTTTTCCAGTCGCTCTCTGAGCTCTTCAATCTCAATCTTAAGCGTATTCACGCGAATACTTGGCTTAAGGGGAGTTTCCATCCAGTTCAGGAAATCCTCAAGACGGTCTTTTAAAAGGTCGTTTAGTAGGTTATAAAGCTCGCGGTTTTTTTCAGCTAATTTTAATTTGTTTTGAACCATTCGACGGTCTCTTTTATACCTTCTTCAAGGCTGAATCGAGGTGCCCACCTCATTTCATCTTTGATCTTTTTGTTATCGAGATAAACTTTGTAAACCTCACCGGGTCTTGGTGGTTTGTAGATGGCATCCTTTTCATAGCCGGTAAACTTCTTAATTAATTCGAAAATCTTATTTACGTTTGTGCCAACGCCAGTTCCAACATTGAAAATGGGATCAAGAGAGTTTTTAATCTCTTTATCAAAATTAAGTGCAAGAAGATTGGCCTCAGCTACATCACCTACATAGACAAAATCTCTCTCCTGAAATCCATCTCCAAAGATAAAAACATCATCTCCTGTGAGCATCCTTTTTGAGAAAATAGCCACCACACCTGCCTCACCAAATGGGTCCTGACGAGGCCCATAGACGTTGGCATATCGGAGCACGATGTATTTTAATCCAAAGTTAACGTGATTCATGAAAAGATAATGCTCTACAGAATGCTTGGATATCCCGTAGGGAGCAAGTGGATCAACCGGGTGTTTTTCATCGCATGGCAGGTAGACGGGCTCGCCGTAAACTGCTCCACCGGTTGATGCGTAGATAAATTTTTTGATCCCATATTTTAAGGATAGGCCTATCAAATTCAGTGAGCCAATGATATTAACACGAGCATCAAAATCAGGGTGATCAACCGAATAAACGACGCTCACCTGGGCAGCGTGGTGGTCAACGATATCCGGCTTTTCATTTTTAAAGATGCTCTCGAGATTGTCTTTGTCAGTTATATCAACTTCGTAAAACCTTGCTTGCGGGTTTAGATTTTTCTTATTACCTGTTGAAAGATTGTCAACAACGACCACTTCGTGACCATTTTCGATGAATTTATCCACAACATGAGAGCCGATGAAACCGGCACCCCCTGTAACAAGAATTTTCATTCTAAACCTCCCTGCTGAATTTGGTTCACGATTATAAACCTGTCCGTTTAAATGGACAACAAAACTTAGGCCTGTTCAAATTATCCGATTTTTGAGAGTAATTCCACCACACGAAAAAATGAGAGGGAATAAAGCAGTATTTCAAGGTAAACCCTAAAGGGGTGGAAATGACATACCTGGAAAATTATATTAATGCATCATGCGAATAGGTATTACAGTTCCAGATAGTCGTGAGGTTACAGGAAAGTATAAGAACTACTTTAAGTGGGTGGAAGAAGTAGCCGAGCCAGTCCCGCTGAGTGAAAAGAGGGACCTTGGCGTGTCCATTGATGCCCTGATACTCTCAGGTGGTGGTGACCTCAACGCGAGGAGATACGGAGAGGAAAACCTGAGAACAGAAGAGGTCTCTGATGCTCGGGATGATTTCGAGTTCTTCGCCCTTGATGAAGCTCTAAAGGAGAAAATACCTGTTCTCGGTATATGTAGAGGGATGCAGTTGATCAATGTATTTTTCCGCGGTTCTCTCTGGCAGGATATAGATGAATTTGGTGCTATTACCGGTGATCACACTGATAAACAGGGCAAGGATAAGGTGCACAAGGTCCGGATTGTGAAGAATACCATGCTCTACACTATCATTGGCGAGGAGATTATCGAGGTAAACAGTCACCACCATGAAAGTGTCAAAAAACCGGGTGAAAACTTAACTGTTTCAGCATATTCTCTTAAAGACGAAATTATTGAGGGAATTGAAAATCCTGAATTCAAAGTTATTGCAGTTCAATGGCATCCTGAGCGGTGGCGTTCCGTATCTTCAGAAAGGCTTTTGAGGGGATTTGTTAAACTCACACGAGAATTTTAGTGGGAACAATTGCTGGGTGTGTTCGAAAAATTTCAATTTATTTCGAAATTTAAAGGAATTCCCATCACCTATCTCCTACTCGACCCAATTTTGTACATGGGGGAGAATAGGATGGGGCAACATTTTCGAACATGCTCGACATTTGCTTGACGTGGGAGTAAAAAAGTTTTAAATTGTTTTAAAAAGCCGGGAGTTGAAAGGGTTTGAGATATCTCGTTGAGACCGATTCAAAAAAGCAAGAGTACGAAAGAATTATCAAAGAAGTTTTCCCCCATATACGACCAGCCGACTTTGATACTTTTATAGATAAAAACAAAGCAGGAATCATTGTTCTCGATAAGGATAAATTTCTTGGGAATCTGGATAAAATAAACAGCCTGAGTGCCAGAGAAGAACCCAGTTTTGTTGTTGTGGTGGTGAGCAAGGATGGTTTTCCCATGCATAATATCCCTGATGTTTACGTAGTCCCTGAGTTTAACGTAGATGTGATGGAAAAGGTGAAATCTCGAATTCTGGAAAAAATGGTGAAGCTTACGCGCGAGAAAATTAAAAACAGACAGAGAGAGGATCTTAAGGATTATGAATCCATGGGGTTGGGGATTTTAATAGTCGATGATGAAGAGAAGATAGTTTATGCCAACGACTTGCTGCTGAATTTCCTCCAAAATAAATACACACTTGAGGAAATTTTAAATCTAAACGTCCATGAATTTTTGAGAGAGATTGCTCCAGGCTTTGATAGTCAAGAGCTTTTTAGTGGTGGGTACATGACAACCAGGGGGATAAGGATTGCCCTGCCAGACGGTACTGTTTTGCAAAGGTCAGTCTCGATTATTCCGAGGATTCGTGCAGACAATAAGAGAGATGGTTTTATTATCGTTTTCCATGAGCCCTTTACATCTGAAGCGGAGGAGCTTTTTAAAAAGCTTAACAATCTAATAGAGGAGCTCCAGTCATTTGGGGCTCAGTCTAAAGGTGAGTTTTTGGCTCCTCTTACGGAGATTTTGAAAAAATTCTCCGGGATTTTAAATCTAAGGAGTTTGCTTTTTGTGCCTTTTTATATCGCTCTCCGTTGGAAGTTTGAAGACGAAATCCCATTTATTTTTGTTTATCGAACGGTAAAGGGCGATTATAAGAGCAGGATAATCTATAGTTTTAAAGTCAGCGATGTTGAGAAGAAAAAATGCATTGAGGGGTACAGGGCCGAGAAATTTTTAAATCTGGACGAACACTCTGGTGATATTATGACAGGTGATACTATGACAGTAGAAATTGTATATAGCGTAACAGAGTTTCTAAAAGGTTTTAAGGGAACAACTTATGGCATCCTGTGTGTAGACAGAGAGGAGATTTTGGACGTTCAAGATACTCATATGATAAAATTTTTTGCAAAAAGTTTGAGAGACCTGATAGAGCTCTCAGTTCTGTCTCCGGAGAAATATCTGGAGAACCTTGCAGACGAGCTTAGCCTGTCACATGGTAATGCTGGAGTGGCCGCTGTAGACCCTGAGGGGGAAATTCTTTATGTTAATGAGAAGTTTGAGAAGATTTTTAACGTCCCGATTGACGAGGTTCAGGATGCTCATTTAGAAATTATCCCGGGCTTGAGGGACAACCAGAAAGTTGTGGGTAAAGTCTTTGAGTATATCAGAAACAACCGTCCGGCAAGATTGGATAAGTGGATTAGACTCCCAGGCGGAGAGGAAAAGTACCTGATTATCTCAGGCATCCCCGTAAACATATTTAATATGTCAATTTATGTCTGGATTTTCGAGGATAGGACGAAGGAGAAACTGAATGAACTGAGGAACTTTTACTTGAGGAAAATACTTGAGGCGAGTGTGGAATTAGCAGAGACTATTGGGACTCATTGGGATAAACATCCATGGGAATCTACATCCAGGTTCTATGATTACGTTCTAAAAAAACTTGTTGATCTTCTAAATTTCTCAGATGGTATGATTGCTGTACTCTCTGATCCTGAAACGGATCATCGCTATTGTCAGATAAGCAGTAATCTTGAACCTGTAGATGGACTATGTAAATTTGTTGAAAGTCTCAATGATTTTGGAGCTTCTTCAGATGATGTTCTTCTGGTCAATGTTAATGAAATACGGGAAGCTGAAGCTCTGAGACAAAAGAAATTTGAGTGGGCGTTGAGAATCCCTATCCACTCCATTGTGGGAACAGGGGAGAATGTCGGCGTCTTAGTAATGCTTGCTAAAGGAGAAGGTGAATTTCATAGATTTGTTCAGGCTATTTCTGTTCTTGAAGATGATCCTATAAAGGAAGAGGTGGAGAATGTATTTCAACATCTGGCCAAAACAGTTGCTGAGCATGTTGAAGCTTTTCATAAAGCACTTGCTGCCAGTGAAGTTGTAAGGCTTTTTGAAGAATTTTACAAACGCTCAAGAGACATTTTTATCCTTGCTAATAAGGGCCACAGGATAATTATTGCCAATAACCAGGCAAAAAAATTATTTCAGCAAGAGCTTGAGGGTAAAGACGTTATAGAAATTCTGCATGAAGCTGTTAAGGAGAAAGATAAAGAGAGTATTGAGTCCCTGTTTGATCTGGAAGAAGAGGGAGAGGGGACGGATATTGTAACTATAGATTTGGGAGGCGAAGAGACTTGGCTAAAACTTGTGGTTAAGAAAATTAAAGTAAGGGATTCACATGAGTTCATTGTTATTGGACACGATGTATCTGAAATTTATAAGAAACAGCTTTCGAGAAATAGAGCAATCATCGGGCTTATTACAATGTTGCTCAATATAATTGCTGAGAAATCACCGATTGTTGCCAGACACAGTATTAATGTGGCAATTATTGTTAAAAAGATGCTGGAGGTGATTGAGAGAGATAAACCTTTCGGAGATAAATTCATCAAGAGTGCACCCAGGTTTTGTCTTGTAACAGGTGCAATACTGCATGATATCGGTAAGATAAAGATACCATCGTCATTCCTTATAAGACCTCCTGAAACAATGGAAAAGGATTCTTTGGACTGGGAGTATTACGAAAAACACCCGATTTTCGGATTTGATTTGCTGAAAAATCTTGGCTTGCCCTGTGGCAGTAATATACCAAAATGGGTTAAAGAACACCACGAAAGAATAGATGGTTCAGGATTTCCCCAAAAGCTCGCTGGAGGTCAGATTTCTCTTGGTGCCAGGATAATTGGAGTAGCAGACGAGATTGAGAACAAGATAATTAAGAAACCTCAGAGAACCGCTGAAGATCTGAGTGATTTACTTAAAGAGATGATGAAGTCAGAGAAGTATGATATTAAGGTGCTTAATATTGCGGATAAGGCCTTTAAAGAAAGGACGGACGAATTTCTCATGTACCTGAATTCTACTGTCAGGTATGAAAAACGCCAGGCGGATATGAGAGAGGTCGTTGATGAACTCCTTGGCTCCCTCCTTGAAGAAGAATGAGAGGTAGAACCTGGAAAAACATAGACGAAGACAAAGCTTCTCGAATTAAGTATATACTTGCCAAAAGCGGTGCAGAGCAAATCGAAACAAAGGCTCCATTTGAAGTCTGGCGTTTTAAGCTAAAAGACTGTTATATCACATATTACACAAGTGGCACAATGTACGCTACTCCCTCCAATAACGATGAGGTTAGAGAAGTTATTGAAAAAATTGAAAAAATTGTCGGGCACATTTACAAACCTCCCACAAAAACATGGTGTGTAGGACTTGATGAGACTGGTAAGGGCGAAATTTTCGGGTATCTCCACGTGGTAGGTGTTGTTTTCCACAAGAGTCTTTTCAAAAAACTCGAGAGTGTTGTCGGCAATACAGATACAAAAAGAAAACACGGAGTGGAGTTCTGGAACCAGATTTACAGCGAATTAGAGGCTATGATGGACGGTAAGTTTTTCTTCATCGAGGAGAGGATCAGCCCGGATGATATCGATGAATTTAATATAAATGAGCTCCTTAACGTGACCTACATCAGGGTTTTAAAAAGGATTTTCCCTTCGAGAATCGAGGCCCAAAAATCAAGGATTGTAATTGACGATTATGGGGTTTCCGATGAATTGCGGGAATTTACAGGTGAGCTTGAAAGCCAGGGGGCAGAGGTAATAATTGCCACCAAATCAGAGGATGTTTATCTTGAGACCCGTCTTGCGGCTATAATTGCGAAATGGCTGCAGATTCAAACACTTGAGAAGATCAGGGAAAATCCAGAGTATGAAGTGGAAGGATTGACCATAGGTAGCGGGAATGCAAATGAGGAAGCAACACTCGAGTGGTTAAAGAAATGGTATAAAAGTGGCCAGGATTGGCCGTGGTTTGTCAGGAAATCCTACAGAACGGTCTATGGGATGGACGAAAAATTATCACGTCCAAAGAAATTAAGAATTTTGAAGAGAGGTGAAGAGTGAAAGTTCTTGGTATCTCAGTAAGTGCAAGGAGGTTTGGCAATACTGAGCTCCTTGTTAAAGAGGCTCTGATGGGTGCCCGTGAGAGTGGGGCAGAGGTAAATTTCATAAGATTAACAGACTTCAGGATTGATCCGTGCGAAGGCTGTATAAACTGTGTAATAAAGCACTCGGAGTGCATATTTAGCAATAGGGATGATGCAATGAAAATTTATAGACTCATAAGTGAGCACGATGCCCTGATTCTCGGGTCACCCACATACATTCTTGGAGTTCCCGGGATCCTTAAAATGCTGCTCGATAGAGGCATGGCTTACATGTATGGAATAGGGAGACCAAACAGTGGGAAACCTGCTGTTGCTATCGGTGTTGCCGGGGTAAAGGATTGGGAAGCCTTTACTTTGCCGCAGATGGCGGTCTTTTTGCTTTCGCTGGGATTCAGGATCGTAGACCAGTTTATTGCGTACGGTCAGGGGCCTGGAGAAGTATTATTTGACGAGAATGTTATCAAGAGGGCACATCGAGCCGGAAGGCTTATTGTACAAGGGGAGGAACCGGTATACGAAAAGGTATGCCCCTCCTGCGGGCAGAACATGTTTAGGTTTGTGGATAAGGATACTGTTGAATGTGCCGTTTGTGGCAGCAAGGGAAGATTCGAGGTAGTGAATGGGGAGATAAAAATTAATTGGTTTTATATTGAGCGCAGGTGGGAAGACAGGGAAGTTGTTGAGCACTTTGAGGGTAAGATACTGCCCTCGGTGCCTCGTTTTCTCAAAAACCGCCACAGGATAAAGGAGCTTCGCAAGAAGTATTTAGAGAAAATTTGATTTGCAACTCCCCTGTGGTTTATATTTGACAAAAACATCTGGAGGTAATTCTTCATGAAAAAAGTAATGGTGCCGATTCTGGCATTGATAATACTTGCAGGAGTTTCCTGTAATCAGGGAAAATCAAAGACTCAGGCCAAAGGGGCCTTAAAGAAAAGTGGCAAAATTTACACTTTTGAAAAGGCAACAATTGTGAGTAAATCAGAGATACACCCGGGTATCTCTGTGGAGCAGGACATATATATTGATAATTACGGTGCCCGGGAGGCTCGATACACCATAACGAGAATGAATTACAATGGTCAAAATGTTGAGACGAGAGCACTTTCTATGGTCACTCCTGAATACATCTATTCCGTTGATTTTCAGGCGAAGAGAGGAACGAAGATCCCCAACGATCCAGAGGGTGTGATCGAGAAGATGAGAAAAATTATCGTTTCGAGTAAGCTGAGCGAAGCCACGAAGACTCACCTTATCAGCAGCCTTCCGCAGGAGAAAGACGCACTTAAAAATTCCGAAGCCACGGGCCTTGTAATCAAAGATTTTATCAAAAACCTGAAGCCTGTGGGACAGGAGAAGATTCTCGGATTAAACTGTGATATTTACGAAATTAAGGACGATTCAACAGGGCAGGTACAGGCGAAATTGTACGTCTGGAATAACCTGCCAATAAAACTTGTAGATGCCAAAGGCAAGGTTATACAGGAAGTAGTTTCAATAGATACGACAAAGGTTGATACAACAAAGTTCGTGTTGCCTGACAGCGTCAAGGTTGACGACTGGCTTGTTTATTTTAAATCTTCTATCAAACAGTTTGAGGAGCAGGAGGCGGGACAACAGAAGAAAAAGTAAAAACCTTGCATTGAAGGGCTAAAGTTCTTATTTTTCAAAATTAATGTGACAAGGAGGCGATTCTAAAGATGTTCAAAACCCTTCTCGAGAAAGTTGTTGGTTCTCGAAATGAGCGTGTTATTAAAAAGCTATGGCCAATTGTTGATGAGATAAATGAAATTTACAAGGGATATAAAGGGCTCAAAGACGAAGACCTGCTGAAGAAAACTGAAGATTTTGAGCAGAGGTTGAGAGAGGGAGAGGACCCGGATGAGGTTCTTCCTGAGGCTTTTGCACTCGTTAAAGAGGCATGCCGCAGACTCGTTGGTAAAAGGTGGGAGGTTACAGGAGAGGTCATCGAGTGGAATATGATTCCCTTCGACGTTCAGCTAATTGGTGCGATAGTTCTGCATCAGGGTAAGATCGCTGAGATGGCTACAGGTGAAGGTAAAACGCTCGTTGCCACCATGCCACTTTATCTTAACGCGCTTATTGGGCGAACCAAGGAAAAGCCCGTGGGCGTGCATCTTGTTACAGTGAATGACTACCTCGCCCGAAGGGACCGCGAATGGATGGGGCCAGTTTACGAATCTCTTGGCCTATCAGTGGGTGTAATTCAGGCTGGTATGACACCGGAACAGAGAAAACCGGAGTATGAAAAAGATATTACCTACGGGACAAACAACGAGTTTGGATTTGATTATCTTCGTGACAACATGGTCTATCAGCCAGAGCACAGGGTTCAGAGAGGGCATTTTTATGCGATCATCGATGAAGTGGACTCCATTCTTATTGATGAGGCGAGAACTCCTCTTATCATTTCAGGCCCTGTGGAGCATTCGTCAGTTGATCAATATAAAGATGTTAAACCTATCGTGGCCGATATTGTTAGGAAGCAAACTTTAATCGTTACCCGTCTTCTCTCAGAGGCAGAAAGACTTTTGAAAGAGGGCAAAGAGAGGGAGGCCGCCCTGAAAATTTTACTTGCAAAACGCGGTGCTCCCAAGTCCAAGAAACTCTTTAAACTTCTCCAGCAGCCGGGTTTGATGAAACTGGTTGATAAGATAGAGCTGGAGCTCATGAAAGATAAGAAAATTAAAGAGTACGAAGAGGAGCTTTACTACGTTGTCGATGAGAAATCAAACAGCGTGGATATTACAGAAAAGGGAAGAAATGAGATTCAGAAAAAGAGGAAAGACCTCTTTACCCTCCCGGACCTTTCCATCGAGATAGCAGAGATTGATAAGAGGACTGATCTCAACGCAAGAGAGAAATTTTACGAGAAGGAGAGGATTTACAGGGAGTATGCCCAGAAGACTGATCAGATTCACGCCATCAATCAGCTTCTAAAGGCTTATACTCTTTTTGAGAAGGATGTGGATTATGTAGTGATGGATGGTAAGGTCATCATTGTAGATGAATTCACAGGCAGGCTGATGCACGGGAGAAGATGGTCTGATGGGCTTCACGAAGCGGTTGAAGCAAAGGAAGGAGTGAAGATTCAGGCGGAAACGCAGACCCTTGCCACGATTACCATTCAGAATTACTTCAGGATGTATGAGAAACTTGCTGGAATGACCGGAACCGCTGCCACTGAGGCGGCTGAGTTCTGGGAGATTTACAAATTAGATGTAGTTTCTATTCCCACGAATAAACCTGTGCGAAGGGTTGATTTTCCTGACCTTATTTTCAAGACCAAAAAAGAGAAGTATGATGCAGTCATTAATGAAATCGTAAAATGGCATGAGAAAGGGAGGCCTATACTTGTCGGTACTACCTCTGTGGAGGTTTCCGAGCTCCTATCGAGACTTCTGCAGAGAAGGAAGATACCGCATCAGGTATTGAACGCAAAACATCACGAGCGTGAGGCTCATATTGTTGCTCGTGCTGGACAGAGAGGGGCTGTTACCATTGCGACCAACATGGCAGGACGTGGTACAGACATCAAGCTCGGCCCCGGCGTGGTAAAAGCCTATGACCTTGTTCATGAGGAAAGACTCAAAAAGATTAAAGAATATGTGGGGCAGGGAAAATCGGTTCTTGTCATCCCAGAAACTGATGGAGATGTTCCAAATCTTCAGTATCTTTTTGAGAAGAATGACATAAGGTACAATTACATTAGTATGAGGCCTGATGAGAATAACACAGTTGACCAGATAGTTGAGAAAATTCTTACAAGTCTTAAGAAACCAGGTTCTGTAGTTCTGATATCAGGACTTTACAAGTATGATGAGAGACTCAAGCAGGGCGATCACGTAGTGATGGAATTCCCTCAGCCCGAATGTGCTATTAATACGAAAAATCCAAGACCCGGCGTTACATGCCCAATGGACCCCAAAAAGTGCATTGAAGAAGGTGTGCCTTGTGGACTTTATGTAATTGGGACTGAAAGACACGAATCGAGAAGGATTGATAATCAGCTCAGGGGAAGGTCGGGTCGTCAGGGTGATCCCGGAGCATCTCGATTTTTCCTCTCCCTCGAGGATGATTTGCTGAGACTGTTTGGTTCAGATAAGGTGATGGATTTGATGGAAAGGTGGGGTAAATCAGATGAGGGCCCGATTGAGTCGAAGCTCGTAACCAGGGCGCTCGAAAGTGCACAGAAACGTGTGGAGATGCAAAACTTTGAGATCAGGAAAAGGCTCCTCGAGTTTGATGATGTGATGAACCAGCAGAGAGAAGTGATTTACGGGCTCAGAAATCGTATATTGGACGGGGAAAATCTGAAGAACAAAATACTCGATGAATTTGTGGTGGATATAATCGAGGAGAAACTCGAGCAATATTTGAAGGGTGACACACCAGATGAATGGGATTTAGAAGGTCTCAAGGAAGACCTGAGGTTTCTATTCCTGGCAGATTTTAGCGAAATATCCAGATTTGAGCACAAGGATGAAATTAGAGATTTTGTGCTTGAGCAGGTGAGAAAACTATACGAAGAGCGAGAGGAGGCCTTTGGGGATGAGAGGATGCGAGAGATCGAGCGCATCGTGCTCCTTACAACTCTTGATACAGCGTGGAGAGAGCATCTTTATTCCCTTGATATGTTGAAAGAGGGCATCTTCTTGAGAGCCTATGGGCAGAAGGACCCTGTGGTGGAGTATAAGCAGGAAAGTTTCAGGATGTTTGAGGACATGCTCATGCGTATAAGAAATGAGACTGTGATGAAGATATTCCGTATTGAGGTTCCGAAGATGCCCAAGAGATACAGGGAAAGAAATGTTACAGTGGCAAAGCCTGCTGCACCTACAACAACGACTGTGACACCTGTTCAGCAGGTGGAAACAGTCACGCAAAAGCCCCGGAAAAGGACTCGGGGAAGGCGTAGAAGAAAACATTGACCACTTGTTTTGTCTATGAAATAATAAAGCCATACAAGTCAGGAGGATTGTCCGATGGAATTAAATAATGAGGTGCAGAATAACGGATTTCAGGAAGAAGAAATAAGTCTTGGGGATATCATAGATGTTATCCTGAGAAGGCTAAAAACAATCATTGTGGTTACAGTTTTTGTAACCGTTATCGCAGTGGTCATATCTTACCTTTCCACACCGGTTTACGAAGCCTCTTCCATGGTTAAGCTGGCAATTAAAGAGACATCTGTGTCAGTTCTCCCAGAAATATCACCTACTGCGCGTTCAGTGGACCCTGTGCAAAGTCAGATCGAAATCATAAAATCCAAAACCATAGCAAGAAATGTGGTGGCCAAGTATGGGATAAACCTGAGATTTCCTGAAGGAGTTAAGGTGGATTCCACTTGGTCGGCAATAGCGCCTGAGACAGGGGAGTACAGGGTAAAATTTATAGGTAATGACCAGTTTGTAGTTTATTCATCGGACAATAAAAAAATAGGGACGGGCAAGATAGGTGAGGTTTTTTCAACTGATGGAATTAGATTTAGAATCGTTGGCTTTTCAAAGAAGTTTTTAAAGAAGCATCCGGATTCATTTACTTTTTCTGTCCTTTTACCATACAGAGTTGCTCAGGGATTCAGCCATCGGATAAAGGTGATGCAGAAGGGGAAAACAGACCTTGCTATAATAAGGATGCGCTCAACATCACCTAAAAAGGCTGCTGACCTTGCTAATGCAGTGGCGGAGGAGTACGTGAGATACACATTGTATCTGGGGAAAGAGGACGCTCTGAAGACCAAAGAGTTTATCGAAGAACAGCTGAAAAAGGTCGAGGCTGAACTAAGAAAATCCGAGAATGAACTCAAGGATTTCAAGGAAAAAACAGGAATATTCCTCCTGGATGAAACAGCAAAGAATTTGATATCTAACATAAGCTCCCTTGAAGCAGAGAAGAGCGATGTAGAGACCCAGATAGCATCATTGAAGATACAGCTGGAGAATTTGAGGAGGCAGGCGAATTCAAGCAGGGGGGAGTATGGGAAGTACAAGAGGATAGCGTCATTACCGGAGTTGAGTTCGAATCCATACATACAGGAGTTGAAGAGTA
>JALXCE010000232.1 GCA_026991055.1 Caldifarciminota bacterium
TAAGGCGGTAGCGCCAGGGCTCTACATAGTGATGCTGAAGACGAAAGAGAACGGAACAATCAAGGTTTATCGCAGCAAGCTGTTAATAGTTAGATAAAAATGAGGAGGGGCGCCGCGGAGCGGCGCCCCTCCTCCCTTAAGAAGGGAGGAGATGAGATATGAAAAGATTTATTAAATTATTGGCTTTCGCACTAACAATCGTGTCCGCCCCTCTACTTGCTATCAGTGATAACGCTGGAACTGCGGTCGTTACCCCGTTCGAAGTTCCCATTATCGCTCAGCAGGTGGCTATGGGTGAGGCACTTTCCGCTATTCCTAATCCCAACGGATTGCTCACCAATCCCGCTACGATGGCTTTCCTGAATAAACCCTACTTCACCACTACCCATAAAAAATGGCTTTATGACACTTATAAGAGCTATGTAGGACTTGGATTCCCCTCTCGCTACGGATACTTCGCAGGTGGATTGCTCTACAACAACATGGGCACTTTCATTCCTGTAAACAACAACGTCGTTCAGCCTACTGAGATGCATGTCTACGACATGTCTCTTGTTCTGGGCTATGCAGCCCGTGTCCATAAGTATCTGTCCCTTGGCTTGAATGCTAAAATTGAGCACTTTGACTACGCTGGTTATACTGCAAGTGCACTTGCAGGAGACCTTGGAGCATTTGTTCCCTACATTTCTCTTGCAGATAACATTTTCCTGAGTTTTGGACTCGTAGCACAGAATATTGGAACACATATCAGATTTATCGATTCTGGTGGATATAGAGCTCAGCCCCTGAACATTAGAGCTGGCTTTGCTCTTAATTTCCTCAACCTATCAATCTTTGATATAAATCTTGCCGGTGAGTTACAGTATCCCACCTACCAGGACCTTAGATACAACGGTGGCCTTGAAATCTGGGTAAAGAAGATGCTTGCACTCAGAGCCGGCTATCGTGGAGGTGGATACGATATCAACGAGGCAAAGAAAACAGCCGGTGTCGGACTAAAAGTTGGAAACTTTTCTCTCGATTACGCATATGTAGATTATGGAAAGGATATGAACGACGGTGTTCATCGTGTTACTGTTAGCATGGCACTTCTTGGCCCTGAAAAGAAACCCGGTCCGGTAAGAATAGCAGATGATCAATGGGATCATGTCCTTGCGCTTGAAAAGAGAGTGGGTAAAGTGGAAAAAGACATCACTGATATGAAAATGAAGCTTGATGAGCTTAAGAAGATCTGTGCAAGAATGCCTGTTAAAACTGTGGTTACAGAAAAAGAAATTATTCATTTCCCTGAGATTCATTTCCCGTTTAACAGTGCAGAAATTCCACCTTCAGAGTTCACCAAAGTTGCTGACATAGCGGACATTATCAGAAGATATTACAAAGGCAAAAAGATTATTCTTGAAGGACATGCAGATCCTGCAGGTAGTCCTGAGTATAATTTGAAACTTTCAAAGGCAAGGGCTGAAGCTGTGAAGAAGGCCCTCGTTGAGATGGGAATACCAGCCGAGAATCTAATTGTTGTTGGTAAGGGAGAAGAAGGATTGTTAACTCATCGTAAAGGACCTGGATTCCCTGGAATTGAGAATAGAAGAGTTGTGGTGATAGTTAACGGCGACAGGCAATAATTAGATGAATCAGGAGGACGAAGGAATATTTTTAAGGGTGGTTACCATCAGGTAGCCACCCTTTTTTAATCCGATAAAAAGGAGGTTTTGAGTATGAAGGGAAGAATTGTAAGTGCACTGATTGTAGGGGCCCTGAGTCTTGGGCTTGCCTTTGCTGGTTATCATGCCCCCGAGCCGGGTGATCAGGCAAAGAAAGAGGGGATAGCTAAGCAAAAAGTTTTGAATCACAAAGAGATTCCTGGAAGGAGTGTTTCCCGGTCCTCGAGAAACCGCAGAGGTCATGAAGCGAGATTAATGCCAGTAAAGGGCAAAGGATATCTTTTGAACGAAAGCTTTGAAGGTAATTTCCCTCCTGATGGGTGGTCTACAGAGATTGTTAGCGGTTATTATGATTGGGAGCAGCACGAAGGAACCCTGCACCCAAGTGGATATCCGGCTCATACGGGTGATTATCTGGCAGTTTATAACTCATGGTCTGCATCTTCAGGATCAAACGCAAGATTAATTACTGACACCATAGACCTCACAGATGTAACGAACCCAGTGCTCTCCTTCTGGATGTTTCACGATGCGGGCTATTCTTATAATGACGATTCCCTCGTTGTGGAGATAAAAGCATCGAACAATGGGACATGGCCCTCTGATTGGACACCTCTTGAATCTTACATGAGGCACGCTTCTTCAACTGGATGGGTAGAACATACCATAGATTTGAGCGCATATATAGGGTATTCTGTAGTAATCGCTTTTCACGCCTTCAGTGATTATGGAAATTCCATTCATATTGATGATGTTTCAATCCATGTACCCAGTGCAAATGATGTTGGTGTAACTTCAATAATAGCACCGGTTGGTAACTATGCTCTTGGTGATCAGGTTACACCTCAGGTTGTTGTGCAAAACTTCGGTACAAGCGATAATACCTTCGATGTTACAATAGAATTTGCTGATTATAACCAAACTCAAAGTGTAAATCTGGCATCTGGTGCAGTCGATACCGTTTCATTCCCGGCATATACCTTCAATTCTGTCGGAACATTCAACGTGACTGCATACACATCACTTTCAGGTGATGAAGACAACTCAAATGATACTGCCACTGCATCTTTTGGCGTAATGAACATTGTTGAGAATTTTGAGAATAACAATGGCAATTTCTCAGCTGATCCTCAAACAGGAGCGTGGGAATGGGGTACCCCGGCAGATGCAGTGGGACCTGGAGGAGCATTCTCTGGAACAAAATGCTGGGGAACTAACCTGGATGGAAATTATGATAACAATGCAGACTGGTACCTTTACTCTCCAAATCTTCACGCATTGAGCGACTCTGCTCAAATTTATTTCATGACCTGGTATAGTATTGAGAACTACTGGGACGGAGGTAATGTTGAAATCTCCACAGATGGCGGCAACACATGGACTGTTATTGATCCTGTCGGAGGATATCCTGGACATTCCAGTTCCCTTGGAGCGGATGGATATACAGGCTCTTCTGGCGGTTGGGACTTAGCCCATTTTGATCTTTATGGTATAGTTAACGCTGGTGATTATTTCCAGCTCAGATTCCACCTGGCCTCTGATGGTTCAGTTAACTATCCCGGATGGTACATTGACGACTTCTCGGGAATTGGAATGGAAATTTTTGTCCCGAGTTATGATGTTGGAGTAAACCAGATATTGGGTATCGAGAAGTATTATGAGACAGGGGAAACCTTTACACCATCTGTAGAAGTACAGAATTTCGGCAATACCACTGCTGATTTTACCGTCACCTTAGAAATTCTCAAAGGTGGAAACACAATTTACTCAAATGTAATGAATGTGACCCTTGCAAGTGGCGCTGTCGATACAGTTGTATTTGACCAGTTTAATGTAAATGCATCCGGAATTTTTGATGTCGTAGCTTACACCACCTATTCGGCAGATGTGGCGCCCGACAATGACACCATGCGTATATCCTTCTTTGTTCCTGACGAGGTTTCAACCTTTGATGAATGTACCTTCCCTCCAGTGGGATGGAGTTCATACATCCTTGGAGATAGCCTCAATAATTATGGTGAGCCTACTGGATGGGCACTCTGGACCGATACGACATCATGGGGTCATGGTGACCCATATGAGGGATGCAGCATTTGGCATAACGACCACAATGTTGCAGATTCATGCAACGACTGGATTGTGAAAGGCCCTGTGGTCGTAAGTGACTCTCAAGCAGCTATAGCATTTTACCAGAGAGTTTATTATGCCGGTTATAGACATTACCATGGAATATGGATTTCTGTGAATGACCCTGATCCGACTTCAGGTAATTTTGTGGAGCTTGCCAACATTACAGATTCAATAAGCTCATCATGGTCACTCCTCGGTCCTATTTCTATTCCCCCAGAGTACTATGGAGACACTGTGTACATTGCGCTGGTTTACAGAGGTGACTGGGCAGATGAATGGTATGTTGACAACTTTATGCTCGTCGGCGCACACACATTGCCAAACGATGCACAACTTGGTGGTTCCATGCCGATCGAGCCAGGAGATACACTCGGGTCAACATCTACAACCCTGTATTCTTACGTATGGAATCCACCTGCAAGTACAGCTCCATTAAACTTCAGACTGAATGCCACGGTGACACATAACGGTGCTGTGATTTATAACCAGTTTGCTACTGTCCAGAATTTACAGCCCGGTGAAGTGAGACAGGTCTTCTTCTCACCTGATTTTGTACCGTTTGAAAGCGGTGAGTATATCCTCACGATCACAGCTTTATTCTCCAATGACCCAATCCCTGGAAACAACATGTTGGTTGATACCTTCTATGTCGATCTCTTCGGCGGGCCTCAGAGCGGTTCATCAAGAAAGCCTCGTGTATTCGCATTGAGAGCTGTGAGCCCTAATCCGTCTCCTGAAGCTATGACAATTGCGTTTGATGTGGCGAAGACTGTCCCTGTGAATCTTAAGGTTTACGATGCCAGTGGAAGAGTTGTAAAAGTGCTGAAGAGTGGAGTGTTGAATCCTGGTTCTTATACAGTGAGGTGGAATGGAAAGTCTGATGCCGGTACAAGGGTTGCGGCCGGTGTGTACTTCGTCAAATACGATGCGGGTAGTTTCCACGCAATGAAGAGAATTATCCTTCTTGGAAAGTAAATGAATTTTGTGCTGAGGGCGGCGCCCGAAGGGCGCCGCCCCCATCACCCTCTCCTTAAATTTAATTTCCTGATTTCCGTGACAATCTCCTGATCCCTGCCTATTACTCAGATTTTCTTTCATAACTTCTCAAACAAGAGCCTCCGCGCTGATATAATAGATGATCAAAT
>JALXCE010000233.1 GCA_026991055.1 Caldifarciminota bacterium
GAATCTTTATTTACTATCAAGAATAATGTTCCTCTTTTATCATCAACAGGAAAAGTTCTTACCAGGCTTCCAATTGCTACAAAAATGAAGATTTTGTTTGAAAAAGGCAATAGCTATTATGTCCAAATCTCACCTGGACTGAAAGGATGGATAAATAAAAATGATGTTTCAGCCAGGAAACCCGACATGATGAAACCTGTTATTAGAATTATATCAAAAAATTTTGACGACCCTTATCTCTACCTAAAAGGAGTGGTTTATGATGACAAAGGTGTAAAGGAAGTAAAATTTGGTGATGAAATTTTAGAAAGGGTAAGTTTCGCGGTAGATAAGGGAAATTATAGAGATGCATATCCTTTTGAAAAGAAAATATTAGTTACCCCGGGTATGGATTTGACCGTGAGGGCATGGGATGTAAGTGGGAAAGAAAGTAAATTACCTATAGTGATAGAGGAGCCTGTGGTAAATTATACCCCTGAATACACAGTTTTAAAGGTCAAAAAGACTGCAATTATAAGAAGTGGACCTGGTAAAAAGTATAAAAAAATATCAGTGGTATCGAGCGGCATGCAACTAACATCGATAGGATACAAAGGTGATTGGTATTATCTCGAAGGCGGTGGTTGGGTGTATAAGGGCTTAGTGGAGAAAGAGAGATTTAATGTTCCAGAGGTAAGGGAGGAGGTGGTAAGTGTAAAAGCAGAGAGGAGGGAAGTGAGTTTACCAAAGGCGGTAGATGTTGATGTGAATATACCAGAGGGATATAGGAGGCCGAATACGATAGGGATAATAATTGCGAACAAGGACTATGAGCACAGGGATGTGCCAGAGGTAAAGTATGCATTTCATGATGCAGAGGTGATGAAGGAGTATTTCATTAAGACACTGGGGATACCGGAGAGGAATGTATATGTGATAAAGGATGCTAAGAAAAGTGATTTTGAGATGTGGTTTGGGACAGAGAAGGACCCAAAGGGTAAGTTATACAGGTTGGTAAGGCCGGGGACGAGGCCAGAGATTTACATCTACTATGTGGGGCATGGAGCACCAGATGTGGAAACGAGGAGTGCATATTTTGTTCCAGTGGATGCACATCCGAGTTATGTGAACTTGAGCGGGTATTCATTGAAATTATTTTACAGGAATTTATCGGAGGTGCCATCAAGTGGGGTAAACGTAATAATAGAGGCGTGCTTCTCTGGTGGTTCACCGGGTGGGATGTTGATAGCGAAAGCATCACCGTTGGGTGTAGTGAGGGTAGGTGGAGGTGAGTTGCCGAGGAGGTTTACGGTGATAACGGCGACGGATACGAGTGGGGAGATAGCGTCGTGGTATCCAGAGAAGGGGCATTCGTTATTTACGTATTATTTAATGAAGGGAATGGGTGGAGCTGCGGATAAGAATAGAGACAGGGAGATTACATTGAGTGAGATGGAGGAGTATTTAGTAAGAGAGGTTTCATACATGGCGGGCAGACTCTACAACCGGGAGCAACATCCAATGGTGAGAGGAGATTTGGGTAAAGTGTTTGTGAGGTTGAGGTGATTTGCACGGAATGTATATAATTTTGGACAGAGTAAAGGAGCCGTGCCCATGAAAAAGATTAAAGTCCATATGATTTTGATAGTTTTTTTACCGGCAATTCTTAGAGGAGATATAAAAACAAGTAAAGGGTGGTTATATATTGATTTTCTCAAAATGTTCGTGGGATACACTACTAAGCATGCATATTATAATGTTGGCCTCTTCGAAATAGCCGCTGGGATAGGTGGTGGAACAAAAGGAAAAATGGGAATTGGCATTGGAACGGGGTTTGATTATTTTGGGATTTCCAGAAGTTTAAGTGATAGTCAAGAGATCTTAAGTGGATCTGGCATTCCGCTTTATTTAATACTAAATATACCATTATCAAATGTAAAAGGTGGTGACCATTATCCTATTATGACAAGTCTGTTTGCTAAAATAATCCCATATGGAAATGTTAATAAAGATAGTTCCGAACTGGATTCTACTGAAGATCACGATCAATTCAATCCCTATTTAGCATTAGGATGTGCTTTAGATTGGAATCTTTTGAGATTAGAAGTAGGATATTTATATTACCAAAACGTATATTCAGGCATATCGGGTCATGATTTCTACGCAGGAATAGGGCTTATTTTAGGAGGCTGGATACCTCGAGGCACGTACACGTTACATACTCCTGATATATTTATTACAAGTTCATTTACCGATACAGACGGAGATGGTGTGTTAAGAGCGGGGGATAAAGGAGAAATAGAGGTGACATTGAGTAATAGTGCAAATTCGAAAGCTGTGGGTGGGAGATTGCAGGTTGAATTGATATCATCTGATTACAGTGGATTAGTAAAGTATCCAATGAAAATAAAAGTTCCTAAGGTTCCAGCAGATGGAGAGGCCAAAGTAAGGATACCAATAGAAGCCATAGGAGGATTACCAAAGGGAGAAATGACATTCAGACTGATGTATAAGGGGAAAGCCGAGTGGGGAGAGAGTGTGGAAGCGATGGATGAAGTTAGCATAAAGACAGAGCCGAGAGGTGGGTTAGCAGAGAGGCCCCCATATTTGGAGGTGAAGGCATTTGATATAAAGGATGAGAATGGGAACGGTGTATTTGAGGCAGGAGAGAAGGCGAGAGTGAGGGTGGTGATTAAGAACAGTGGCAGGGGAGATGCATATGGGGTTGGAATATGGGTTGATGGATTTTTCAAGAGTGAAGTGGATAGGGTATCAATCATAAAGAGAGGTGAGGGAATCGAGAGGGAGTTTGAGTTTAGAGTGCCCTTAAGGGTTAAGACAGGGGAGAAGAGAATAAGATTAATGGTAGATGCAGGGGAGTATTCACCAGAACCAGTGGTGGTGAAGTTCTATACTCATGCACTTATACCACCATCATTCAATGTGGTGGTGAGAGTAGATGACGACAGGGAAGGTCTTTCATTGGGGAATGGTAATGGTAAGATAGAGCCAAGGGAGACGATAGAGTTGCATGTCAAAGTGAGAAATGAGGGTAAAGGGGTGGCAAAAGGGGTTGAAATAGAAGGAGAGGCGGAGAGTGAGGGTGTAAGAATGGTGAAGAGTGAGGATGTATTGGGTAACATAGTGCCTGGTGGGGAGTTAGAAGGTGAGTTAGCATTCTTTGTGCCATATGGGTATAAAGGGAAAGATGTTAAAATAGGACTAAAGATAAAAGAGAGCACTGGGCTATGGACAGTGAAGAAAGAGATGAGGTTTCCTGTAGGTGAGCTGACAGAGAGGAGTTATGTGATAAAGCCGACCGGAGAGATTCAAGAGGGAGGGGAGTTCAGGAGTGTAATTAAGGTGGAGAAGGAGAGGGCAGGGTTACCAGAGGTGCCATTATTTCAGGACCCGAGAAGGTATGCGTTGATAATAGGTGTGAGTAATTACATGAATGTGAGCAAGTTGCCGACACCGGTGAATGATGCGAGGTTAATGAGGGAGATGGCAGTAAAGATAATGGGTGTGAAGCCTGGTAATTTGAGGTATATGGAGGATCCAACATTAGCGGAGATGAAGAAGGGGTTACAGTGGTTGGAGGAGCAGGTGAAGAAGGGAGGTATGGCGATAATATACTTTTCAGGGCATGGGGCGGTGGATGCAGAAGGGAATGCGTATTGGTTGCCAGTGGATGCGGATCAGAGTATAACATACATACCGGAGACAGCGATGAGTGTTGATGAGATATACAAGAGGTTTAGGGGTAGCAGGAGGGTAAAGGTATTGGTGATAGGAGATGTATGTTATGCTGGGAAGGGGAAGGGGGTGATGTTAGCGGGAGCGAAGCCATTGGTGGTGGTGAAGGAGCCGAAGAGGGGTGATAATTACACGGTATTGTTATCGTCGAAGGCGGATGAGATAAGTGGGTATTTAGAGGATGTGGGGTATTCGGTATTCACGTATGCTTTGTATAAGACATTGACGACGGGGGATGTATTGGACAGGGATGGGGATGGTTATCTGGAGGTAAACGAGGTAAAGGGATATTTGGAGAAGAAGACAGAGGAATATGCGAGGCGGGTAGGTGTTAGGCAGGAGCCGGTGATAGAGGGATTGAATTTAAAATTGTCCCAGGTGGTGGAGTAATGATTAACATTTTGATACTTTCCGGGTTACTCATAAGTGGTTTGAGTTTTGACCAGGAGCTTGGATCCTTAGCTGACACTTTATCAAAGAAGGCCGGTCAGGGGAAGGTCTTAACCATAGGGGCCATCTATTGTAGCCAGAATGATTCTGTATCTCCCCTTAATGAGCTAATTCTTGGAGAAATAGAGGAAAAACTCACAGGTAAGTACAATTTGAAAATCGTAAGGCTAACAGATACCAAAGAGGTGCAGAAATTAGAGGAATTTTTATCAACAAGTGGCACTGGAGGAGAAGTAGAAGTTTCATCGGGGGGAAGCAAGATAACACCTGACTGGCATCTCTCAGGAAAAATATGGGAAAGTGAGGGTGATAACTACTTACTCCAGTTGTGGATAACAGATGTGCATACTCTTCAGAGAGTGATTACAAAAAACTTTGAGGTTCCTAAAAGGATGTTCCCAAAAAATTTATCAGCCTGTGTTTCAAAAATAAAGACTCCAGCAGAATTATTTATCGAAAATGTTCACAAAGGAGGACTAAAGATAGAGTTAAGCTCAGAGAGAGCTAATTTTAAAGCTGGTGAAGATACAGTGTATTTGAAAGTAAAAGCAAATCGGGACTGTTATATTCTGGTTTATGACCTTTACAGAGACCTTGGGGAGTTATATCAGATTTATCCAAATTCCTACTCGAGCCAAATGAAGATACCGGCGGGTGAGGAAGTTACAATACCCTCCCAGAATGATACTTTTAAAATAGTGGCAATGCCGCCTCCGGGTGTGGATATGATTAAGGTTTTTGCTTGCGAAAAGCCTTTGCATGTTCCAAAGGAAAAGCTTGAGGACCTGGGTGGTTATTACAAATACAAAGGCAGCGTGAGGGAACTATTAAGAGACGTGAGAAAAAGTTGTGATAAAGGTAGCTATGCGGAGGATTGTGTTTTTATCAGGATTAAGTATTAAAGGCATAGAGATGCCAGTCTAATTATTGAACATGAGAGTGTGTAATGAGGGCGAGAATGTCTCTCATAAAAAATTTTCTGATTCAGAATTTTACCATCTCCCGTGGGGAAAGAAAGGGAAATTTCCATAATTTGGGATTTTTTCGAACATGGTTAGAGAATCAATTATGAAAACAGGCCACAGATTAATTTTCTTAGGTATAATACTATTTCTATCATCCTGCGTAGGGCCGAGGCAGGTAAAAAGAGCTGCAAGAGTGAGCTTGGGTGAGGAAAAACTTGTTGAAAGCTATCCAAGGCATAAACCTTTATGGGTCACTGATTGGGGGAGATTTTTGCGGGAGCGAAAGAATGAATACAAAGGATTTATTCCTTTTCGTGGAGTTGCAGAGAACTATTCGGATGAAGCCGTTGCGGAGAATATTGCATACAGGGATGCAGCTTCCAAAATTGCACAATACTTAAACAATAGAATAAGCGTTGAATACAGGGGAGTCACGAAAGTCAATCAACTGGCATCAGAAATCATCAATCCCGAGGTGATTGAGACAAAAGTTGTGAGTTCAGAATCAAAAGCTGTGGTTAACAGATTATTCACAAGTAATGTTTATGTCGAGGCATGGAAAAGATACACCCCTGAGGGATGGAAGAGGTTTTACAAAGTGTGGGTTCTAACATTGTATCCTGAAGAGGAAGTTGAGAACTACAGAAAAACTCTTCAGGCAAAAATCGATACTCTAATAGCAACAATGATGAAGGCCTACAAAACAGGCTTAGAACTTGTGAATAAGGGCAAAATAATGCCGGGTTTAAACATTTTACTTACAGGATATGAAACCGCAAGAAGAGTTGGATGGAGAGCCGAAAAATTTGGTATTAACTTTGATAGGAAAATCAATAGTATCTTGTATGGAATAGATTTGCAGTCACTGAAATCAAACCAGTGGGACCTTGGTAAAAAGAATAACGCGAAGGTTGGAGCAAAAGTCGTATTGGGTAATAACATTTCCGTTCAAGGGTTTAGGATTAGATTCAAAGTGATAGAAGGTTCTGGAAAGGTTTCTCCAGATATTGTTTCCACAAATAAGGAAGGGATTGCCTATTCTAACCTAACAGTTTCACCAAGTTATTCCGGTAAAATTAAGATCATGGTTAAACCATATATTGGGAACGACCTGGAAGAGGATTTAAAGGCATTTCCCTCATTGCTCGATGGTTTATATTCACTCAAAAATAAATCATTGGTTCTGGTATATAGCCACGAGAAAGAGCAGGCTTTCTTTATGGTCAAGACAGATGGAAGCGAATTGAGTTTAAGAGTGCTCGAAGTGATACAAAAGAAATTGGGTTCATGGATGGTGATCAATCCCGAAAGATGGGAATACCAATTGACTATCAGCTCCAGGGAAACAGAAAAAGACAAGGATTACTGGGGGACCCTATTTCATCAGGTCTCCATAAGAGTAAGAGTGACGATATCTAAGAGAGGAAAGGGCAGATTGCTTCAGAGGTCATATGAAGTAGTAAAGAGTGCAGGTAGCGTTTCTATAGCTAAGAGGAAAGCCTTGGAAGAAATCACGAGAAATGTTTCCATAGATGTTGGAGGATGGAAATTGTGAGGGAAACAGAGAGCAAACTTGGTATCGGCTCTGCCTGCAAAAGATGCTTGGTATCAGCAAATGTAAATCCAGACTGTATTAAGCCACATGGTCACAAATTTATAATAACATACTGTTTTCCAAAAGCTATTGGTGAGGGGGAGATTTGGATGAGGTCTTTACAAGATCGAGGTGAGAGTCATGAGTAAAGTAAAGATAATTTTAGTGTTAATATTGGCAGCGTGTATTTTGAATGCCCAGGAACTTGTGTGGGAGAGAACTTATGGTGGAAGTGACTTTGATTGGGCTAACGCCTTACAGGTATTAGATGATGGAAGTATAGTAGCTGCAGGGTGGACTACCTCATATGGAGCAGGCTATAGTGATGTATACATTATAAAGTTTGACAGTGAGGGAAATAAGATATGGGAAAAAACTTTTGGCGGAAGTAAAAATGATATAGCATTTGCTTTACAGGTATTAGATGATGGCAGCATAGTTGTTGCAGGTGGGACAGAGTCCTATGGAGCAGGTGGAAAGGACGTGTATGTCCTAAAGCTTGACAGTGAGGGGAATAAGATATGGGAAAAAACTTTCGGCAGAAGTAAAAATGATATAGCATTTGCTTTACAGGTATTAGATGATGGCAGCATAGTTGTTGCAGGTGGGACAGAGTCCTATGGAGTAGGTGGAGAGGATGTATATGTACTAAAGCTTGATAAGGATGGGAATAAGATTTGGGAAAAAACTTATTGGGGAGATAATAACGATCTGGCAACGGATATTAAGGTTTCAAGGGATGGGAATTTGATAATTGCTGGACGAACAAGGTCTTATGGGAAAGGATAGAAGATTTATATCTTTTAAAGCTTGATGAGGATGGAAATATGATATGGGGAAAAACTTTCGGTGGAAGTAAAATTGATGAAGCATTTGCTTTACAGGTATTAGATGATGGCAGCATAGTTGTTGCAGGTGGGACAGAGTCCTATGGAGCAGGTGGAAAGGACGTGTATGTCCTAAAGCTTGACAGTGAGGGGAATAAGATATGGGAAAAAACTTTCGGTGGAAGTAAAAATGATGAAGCATTTGCTTTACAGGTGTTGGATGATGATAGCATAGTGGTTGCAGGGTGGACAGACTCTTATGGAGCAGGTGGAGAGGATGTGTATGTAATAAAACTTGATAGTGATGGGAATAAAATATGGGAGAAAACTTTTGGCGGAAGTAAGAATGATTGGGCTAATGCTTTACAGGTATTAAATGATGGGAGTATAGTAGTTGCAGGGGGAACACACTCTTATGGAGCAGGTGGGGCGGATGTATATGTCCTGAAGATCACTGAATCTTTATTTACTATCAAGAATAATGTTCCTCTTTTATCATCAACAGGAAAAGTTCTTACCAGGCTTCCAATTGCTACAAAAATGAAGATTTTGTTTGAAAAAGGCAATAGCTATTATGTCCAAATCTCACCTGGACTGAAAGGATGGATAAATAAAAATGATGTTTCAGCCAGGAAACCCGACATGATGAAACCTGTTATTAGAATTATATCAAAAAATTTTGACGACCCTTATCTCTACCTAAAAGGAGTGGTTTATGATGACAAAGGTGTAAAGGAAGTAAAATTTGGTGATGAAATTTTAGAAAGGGTAAGTTTCGCGGTAGATAAGGGAAATTATAGAGATGCATATCCTTTTGAAAAGAAAATATTAGTTACCCCGGGTATGGATTTGACCGTGAGGGCATGGGATGTAAGTGGGAAAGAAAGTAAATTACCTATAGTGATAGAGGAGCCTGTGGTAAATTATACCCCTGAATACACAGTTTTAAAGGTCAAAAAGACTGCAATTATAAGAAGTGGACCTGGTAAAAAGTATAAAAAAATATCAGTGGTATCGAGCGGCATGCAACTAACATCGATAGGATACAAAGGTGATTGGTATTATCTCGAAGGCGGTGGTTGGGTGTATAAGGGCTTAGTGGAGAAAGAGAGATTTAATGTTCCAGAGGTAAGGGAGGAGGTGGTAAGTGTAAAAGCAGAGAGGAGGGAAGTGAGTTTACCAAAGGCGGTAGATGTTGATGTGAATATACCAGAGGGATATAGGAGGCCGAATGCGATAGGGATAATAATTGCGAACGAGGACTATGAGCACAGGGATGTGCCAGAGGTAAAATATGCATTTCATGATGCTGAGGTGATGAAGGAGTATTTCATTAAGACACTGGGGATACCGGAGAGGAATCTATATGTGATAAAGGATGCGAAATATTCTGACTTTACCAAATGGTTTGGCACAGAGGACGATTACAAGGGCAAATTATATCGTGTAGCAGCTAATTCACATGCAGAATTATATTTTTACTATGTAGGGCATGGAGCACCGGATTTATCGACAAAAGACGCCTACTTTGTTCCTGTAGATGCAAATCCAGACTATATCAAGTTAAATGGGTATAAGTTATCATTATTTTATGATAATTTGAGGAAAATGTCTTTAAGTGGAGTAAACATAATAATAGATGCATGCTTTTCGGGTAATTCTCAGGGTGGCATGCTAATTACAGGTGCATCACCTTTGGGAGTGGTTGTGGTTAGCAAAGAAGTTCCCAGAGATTTTGTAGTGATAACAGCGGGGTCGGAAGGGGAAGTTGCTTCATGGTATCCAGAGAAGGGACATTCTTTATTTATGTATTATTTCCTAAAAGCTTTGCAGGGTGAGGCGGATTTGAATAAAGACAATGTAATAACTTTGGGTGAGATAGCCGATTATTTAGACAAAAGGGTACCATACACAGCAGGCAGACTCTACAACCGCGAGCAACATCCAATGGTGAGGGGAGATTTGAGTAAGGTGTTTGTGAGGTTGAGGTGAGAGATATGAGTAAAGTAAGGGCAATTTTAGTGTTAATATTGGCAGCGTGTATTTTGAATGCACAGGAACTTGTGTGGCAGAAAACTTTTGGTGGAAGTGACGACGATGCGGCTTATGCCATGCAAGTATTACAAGATGGGAGTATAGTGGTTGCAGGTTATACAGAGTCTTACGGAAAAGGAAGGAAAGATGTATATGTTCTGAAACTTGATAGAGATGGAAATAAGATTTGGGAGAAAACTTTTGGTGGAAATAAAGATGATATAGCTTTTGCTCTGCAAGTATTAAATGATGGAAGCATAGTAGTTGCGGGGGTAACACTTTCATATGGAACAGGCGGAGGGGATGTGTACGTGCTGAAGCTTGATAAAGAGGGGAATAAGATATGGGATAAAACTTTCGGTGGAGATGACAATGATGGAGCTACAGATTTACAGGTATTAAGTGATGGCAGTCTATTAGTTTCAGGTGAAACACAGTCTTATGGAGCAGGGGAAGCTGATGTATATGTATTAAAGCTTGACAAAGATGGGAACAAAATATGGGACAAAACTTTCGGTGGCAGACATGACGATTGGGCTAATGCTTTAAAGGTATTAGATGATGGTAGCATTGTAATTGCAGGTTTGACATACTCTTATGGTGTAGGTGGAGGGGATGTTTATGTGCTGAAGCTTGATGAAAACGGGAATAAAGTATGGGGCAAAACTTTCGGAGGGAGTCAAATTGATGAGGCAAATGCTCTACAAGTATTAGAAGACGGTAGTATAGTAGTCGCAGGTTATACAGGGTCTTATGGAGCACGGGAATCGGATATATATGTCCTAAAGCTTGATAGAGATGGGAA
Organism: Caldifarciminota bacterium; assembly: GCA_026991055.1. Taxonomy (GTDB): domain Bacteria; phylum Hydrothermota; class Hydrothermia; order B15-G9; family WFZT01; genus WFZT01. The sequence goes on from JALXCE010000233.1 coordinate 10,411, forward strand.
CAAAATATGGGAAAAGACTCTTGGTGGGGGCAATCTTGGCCGTGCTAATGCTCTTCAAATATTACCTGATGATAACATCATAGTTGTAGGTATGACAATTTCTTTTAAACCGGAATGGGGGGATGAATATCCTTTCGTATATGTGCTAAGAATCGACAGAGATGGGGACAAAATATGGGACAAAACTTTCGGAGGAAGAACACTAAACGAAGCTACTTCCCTAAAGGTATTAGATGATGGTAGTATAGTAATAGCAGGTATCAAATTATCTTATAAGACAAGGGGATTAGATGTATATGTCTTAAAAATAAAACTCCAAGGTGTATCTCCCTATGCCCAGCTTCCTCCTTTCCTCGAGATAAAGGATGTGAAAGTCACAGATAGTGATGAAGATGGTATATTCTCTGCAGGTGAAAATGCACACGTGAAACTCAAAATAGTTAATACAGGAAAAGGTAATGCCTATAATGTAAAACTCAGGGTTACAGGATTCATAAACAGGAATATTAAGATTGGAGAAATCAAGAAAGGAGAGGAAATTGAGAAAAGTATAAGTTTCAAGATTCCGTTAAATGTTAAAACTGGGGAGAAAAGTATAAAATTAATGGTAGATGCAGGGGAATATTCACCAGAACCAGTGGTAGTGAAGTTCTATACCCATGCACCTTTACCTCCGTCTTTCAGAATAATAGCATCTATAGATGATGATAACGTCGGTTTGTCTGTGGGAAATGGTGACGGCATTATACAACCCAGAGAACAAATAGAGTTGCATCTGAAAGTTAAGAATGTAGGGAAAGGTAAGGCAAGGGATGTTAAGATATTAGGGACTCCAAAGAATAAAAAAATAAGAATGATTAAAGGAGAAGACAAGTTGGGGAATTTGCCACCGGGAGGTGAGGTTGAAGGGACGCTTGTGTTTTTTGTGCCTTCTGAATACAGTAGAAAGGATATGGCTATAAATGTTAGGATAGAGGAAGCAACGGGGTTGTGGAATGTGGAGAAGGAGTTAAACCTTTCAATAGGTAGGGAATCGAGAAAAGAATATGTGATAAGGTCAAGGAAAAAAATCAATGGTGAAGGTGAATTTGGGGCGGAGTTTATGGTGGAAAGTGGTGGTACAGTGGATGTTGATGAGAATATACCCCTTGGGTACAGTAGATCAAATGCAATAGGGATAGTTATATCAAATAAAAACTACGAACATTCAGATGTTCCTCCAGTTGACTATGCCATTCATGATGGAGAAATAATTAAGGAATATTTTAAAAGAACATTTGGAATACCAGAAAGGAATATTTATTTTGTGAAGAATGCGAAAAAGGTTGATTTTGAAGTGTGGTTTGGAACAGGTAAGGATTATAGGGGGAAACTTTACAGGTTAATAAGAAAAGGTTCTAATCCCGATATTTATATTTATTATGTAGGACATGGGGCACCTGACCCGGCGACAAGGTCAGCATATTTTGTTCCTGTGGATGCCAATCCAAGTTATATTAACTTAAGCGGTTATCCCCTTGACCTATTTTATAAAAATTTAAGCAAGCTACCAGCAAGAGATATTAACATAATAATAGATGCGTGTTTTTCAGGCGGTTCGCAAAGAGGGATGCTGATAGCGAGGGCGTCACCCCTCGGGGTCGTTCCTGTTTTTAAGTCAAAAAGGTTGCCATCAAATTTCACAGTAATAACAGCAACAGATACAACGGGAGAGATTGCTTCCTGGTATCCTCAGAAAAGGCATTCTTTATTTACATATTATTTTTTGAAGGGTATAAGAGGAGAGGCTGACGGTAATAAAGACAGAAAAATAACCTTGAGTGAACTACAGAACTATCTGGAAAGTGAAGTTTCATATACAGCGGGTAAACTATACAACCGCGACCAACATCCAATGGTAATAGGAAATTTAAACAAGATTTTTGTAAGATTAATAAGATGAAAATCATCCCTATACCTATGTGACAGAAATTCCATTCTGCAGTAGTAATAATCCAGAAATCAATAAACACCTATCAATTTAAATTGACACGGGATTTGGGGGTAAGGTATAATAAGAACCACCTGAATTAAAGGGAGGAAGAAAATGCGAGTTAAGACAGGGACTGTTAGAAGGCATAAGCATAAGAAGATCAGGAATGCGGCAAAGGGATACTATGGCCAGAAGTCGAGCACTTTCAGGAAAGCAAAAGAAGCTGTCATAAAATCTCTCCAGTACTCCTACGCCCACAGAAAGGATAAAAAGGGAGATTTCAGAAGGCTCTGGATCACAAGGATTAATGCTGCCGCAAGAGAAGAGGGGTTGAGTTATTCTCGATTTATTTACGGCCTGAAAAAGGCCGGGGTAAAGCTCAATAGACAGATTCTGGCTGAATTGGCTGTTAATGACAAAGATGCTTTTAAAGAGCTTGCAAATATCGCTAAAAGTGCCATAGAAGCCTGAGTTCTAAAATTTTTGAAAACCACGGAGGCCCCGGCTTCAGAGTAAGCTTGGGCCTCCGTTTATTTTAAGGAGGTCTGAAATTGGTCAAGAAAGTTGATGAAATAAGAAAAAAGTTCAAAGATGAGTTTAATAAAATATCCTCCCTTAAAGAACTCGAGGACCTGAGAATTAGATACCTCGGGAAAAAGGGAGAGATAACCAATCTCCTTAAAAAAATTAAAGAAGTGGCTCCTGAAGATAGAAAGGCTTTTGGGCAGGCAGTCAACACCCTCAAGGTAGAGATTCAAAACCTTATCAAAGAGGCACGGGAAAAGCTGGAAAAGAAGGAAAAATCGAGGAAATTTGACCTAACACTCCCTGGTAAGCCCCTCATTGCAGGTAAGAAACATCCTCTTATCAAGGTCATGGAAGAGCTGGTGGAAATTGCCGTGGGACTGGGATTCGAAATTGTTGACGGACCTGAAATAGAATGGGAATACTATAACTTTGAGGCCTTAAATATCCCTGAATATCACCCTTCCCGCGACATGTGGAGCACACTCTTTATAACTGATAAAATGCTACTTCGTACCCACACGTCACCGGTGCAGATAAGGACAATGGAAAACCGAAAGCCACCACTGAAGGTTTTCCATCCAGGCAGAGTATATCGCAAGGACCCATTCGATGCTTCCCACGCCCCCGCATTCTTCCAGGCTGAAGGGCTTTATGTGGATAAAAACGTCTCATTTGCCGATTTAAAAGCTACCCTCGAGATGTTCACAAGGGAACTCTTTGGGCCCCAGACAAGGATCAGGTTTCTCCCTTCGTACTTCCCGTTTACAGAACCATCAACCGAGGTGCTTGTCAACTGGGGAGAAGGCTGGCTGGAGATCCTCGGAGCCGGGATGGTTCATCCTAAAGTCTTTGAGGCCGTGGGTTATGACCCGGAGGAATGGACTGGCTACGCCTTTGGTCTCGGCCCGGACAGAATCGCCATGATAAAATATGGAATTGATGACATCAGACTCTTCTACGAAAATGACCTCAGATTTATCAAGGAGCTTTAACCATGAAAATACTCTACAACTGGCTTAAAGATTACATTGACCTTAAAGTCGGCCCTGAAGAGCTCGTAGAACTCCTCGATTCTCTTGGCATACCGGTCGAGGAGTATAAATATCTTGGCGAAGGCCTCGACAAATTGGTCGTCGGCGAAATCGTTTCCATCAAAGATCATCCAAAATCGAAAAATCTGAAAATCCTTGAAATCTTTGTGGGCAATGATACCATACAGGTCGTTTCAGGTGCCCCTGGACTTTATGAAGGAATGAAGGTGGTTCAGGCCCTACCTGGCACTGTGCTCCCCAACGGCATGGAGATTGGAGAACGTGAAATCAAAGGCGTAAAGTCCTACGGTATGCCCCTTTCTGAAGAAGAGCTCGGACTGGCTGACCACTCAGAAACGATAATTGAGCTGCCGAAGGATATGAAACCAGGTGAGTCACCACTTTCTTACCTGCAGATGGACGATTATCTCTACGACCTCGAAATAACCCACAACAGAGGAGACCTCTTGGGGTATATTGGTATAGCGCAGGACATTAAGGCAAAAACCGGCTTTGAGCTTATACCTCCAAAGGTGGGCATAGAGGAAACATCAGAGATTGGCACATTCCCCGTTGAAATTGTCGCAAAAGACGGGTGTCCAAGATACACGGCGAGAATTATTAAGGGCGTAAAAGTTGGCCCCTCTCCCCACTGGATGCGATACAGACTTGCACTTATCGGTCAAAGACCTATCAATAACATCGTGGACATCACAAACTATGTGCTGTTTGAGCTCGGTGAGCCCATTCACGCCTTTGACCTCGCAAAATTATATGAGAAAATCGTTGTCCGTTACGCAAAACCCGGTGAGAAATTTGTCACCCTTGATGGAGTTGAAAGAGAATTAACAGAGGATGTTCTTGTAATCGCTGATAAAGAAAAACCCGTAGCCATAGGTGGAATCATGGGTGGAGAAGAATCCGGTGTAAAAGATGAAACGCAGGATTTGTTGATTGAGGCTGCATATTTCAGTCCGGTAACCATAAGAAAAGGCTCAATGACTCTCAAGCTCACTACCGAGGCCTCATACAGATTTGAAAGGAAGGTTGACCCGGAGCTTCCACCCCTCGCATCCAATAGAATCGCACGACTGATCACTGAAATTGCTGGCGGGAAAGTCGGCCCCATCAACGATGTCAACTACCTTGAAATTAAGCCTGCAAGGATTTTCCTCAAGGAATCTTATCTTGACAGGTTACTTGGCTACCACATTCCTCAGGAAAAGGTGGTGGAAATTTTTGAAAATCTTGGTTTTACCGTTTATAAAAATCCTGAAGGATTCGATGTCTTGGTTCCAACGAGGAGACAGGACATATCGCTTCCCGCTGATCTTGTGGAAGAGGTGGCGAGGATTTACGGGTATGACAATATACCCGGCAAAATTATATCCACCTCAGGCGAACTTGTCGGCAGAAAACTTCGTAAGAAGAGCGATTATCTCCGTGATTTCCTCATTAGACTGGGCTTATACGAGGTAAAAACCATCGAGTTTGTGGGGAAGAAAGAACTCAGGGCGTTCAAATTTGACGAAAAAGATGCCGTAAAAATCAAAAATCCAGTTAACGAGTCCTACGAATTCATGCGACCCATGCTCTCCATGAGCGTGGTGCAGGTGGTCTCTACCAACTGGCGTCGTGGGCTCACACCAATTCGTGTATTTGAGGCCGGGAAGGCATTCCTATGGCAGGGTCCGGATAAGCTTCCCATTGAGGATGAGCGCATATGTGTAATGATGACCGGGAAATATCCGAAAAGCCCATTTAATCCTGAAACACCGGTTGATTACTACGACCTGAAGGCCATTCTGGATGCCCTATCCGAGGAGTTTGGATTTGACTACGAGCTCAAACCCATTGAGTCTGATTATCTTAATATCGGGGCAAGGGTATTAATTAACGGCAAAGACGCGGGATTTATCGGTGAACTCGGAAGCAATGTGGCAAAGCTTTATGACATAAAGGACAATGTCTATGTACTGGAGCTCTCTCTCAAAGATATAGAGATTAAAGATAAGAAGTTCAAGCCATTCCCTGTCTTTCCAGCAGTCAAAAGGGATATTTCTATCCTTGCGGATATTGATACGCCTTACGTTGAACTTGAGAAGCTTATATCGAGCTTCAAATCACCACTTTTGCGCAATTTCAGGCTCCTGGATATTTATACAGGAAAGCCTTTACCTC
>JALXCE010000234.1 GCA_026991055.1 Caldifarciminota bacterium
AGATTCTCAAAATAAAAAATTTGATGGCAAAATTGATGGGATTAGAAATAGCATCAACGGTGAGAGTGAGTGTGATCAGAAGCGTCATTCCTGTTCATAACGCACAGAGTGCACGTGGCCGGGGGAGAGGTGCCGTTTCAAGAAGTCCAGAGGATTTATCACCCTCACTTCCCTCAGGGAAGGGAGGGTCGGGCTGGAATGGGAAATTGTGGTTTACGAAATTCCGGACTCATCCATTTTCCAATTCCTTATCAAGGGAAGGATGGCAAATCTCCATATACAGGGATTTTTAGAATAGGCTTACGGTAAGGGATGATTTTGTTCATATGAAGTTTATGGTGCAATGGTATTGTTCGAGATCTTCAAGAAGTTTCGCTTATGGAGCAGAAGAACATTCCCTCCCCCACTTGCGAAGCAAGTGGGGGAGGGCGAAGGGTGGGGGGCTTCCAATTTTTAAGGCCCTCACACAAAGTGCGCGGGAAAATGATTTTAATGGAGAGTAAATTATGTTAGATTTGAGGCCATTACTTGAAGTTGCAAAGAAGGCGGCGCTTGCTGCTGGAGAAGTTATCAAACCTGAATTAGGTAAGGTGCACCGTTATAGGGAAAAGGGCGAAAATGACTTTGTTACCGATGTGGATATCAGGGCCGAAGAAGCGATAAGAAAAGTGATACTCGAAGCATTCCCGGAGCATGAAATCCTGAGCGAGGAAGCAGGGGAGTGGGGTAAGTCGGATTTCCGCTGGATTGTTGATCCCCTTGATGGGACGAAAAATTTTATTCACGGCTTCCCGTACGTTGCGGTTTCTGTCGGCTTACAGGTGAAAGGTGAGCTTGTAGTGGGTGCAATTCTCGATGTTGCAAGGGATGACCTGTATTTCGCGGCAAAGTGGATGGGGGCTTACAGAAATGATAAACGTATTCACGTATCCGGTGAGAGGGAGCTTTCACGGGCGATGGTGGCAACGGGTTTCCCGTTCAGGCATAAGGAGTTTTTAGATGATTATTTGAGGCTTTTTAGAAAAGTATTTCTGAACGTTTCTGCGGTTAGGAGGGTAGGGGCGGCGGCGCTTGACCTCGCATATGTAGCATGTGGTATGTTCGACGGTTTCTTCGAATATTACCTCTCTCCCTGGGATATAGCTGCCGGAATTGTCATCGTGAGAGAGGCAGGTGGAATCGCAGAGCCCATTGGGGGCGAGCATGAGCTCTCAGGTAACATAATTGCTGCAACACCTGAAATTTTTGAGTCATTGAAGAAATTAGTTGAAGGGGATTAGCTTTCTTTTGAGGCATTAAATGGGGTTCAATTGATTTTTATTATTGATGTTTAGGTGGGGGGGGCACTCGCGAAGCGAGTGCCCCCCCACCTCTCTTGAATTCACTTCCCAATCACTACAACTCTAAAAACTCTGGTCCCAAAATCGCTGCTGAAGATAGCGAAAAATACCCCACTTATCGGAACATCTAACTTCACCCTGTGATAACCCCTTTGTAAGAGTCCCTTTTTGACAATCAAAAGTCTCCCAGCGGCAGAGTAAATTTTAATCCTGTATGGTGTCAGAGATGGGGTTGTAATTTCAAAATTTATGTCTGGTCCAACTGTGGATAGGACTTTTACAGTATAAATATCCAAATTTCCGACTTCTTCAATGGATGTCACATTAAAGAAAACAGTGTCAGAAAAGGCTGAGTTCGGTGGTTGTGCGCTGTCGTTGGCGCGAACAAAGTATGAAACCGAGTGGTTCGCAGAATCCGAAAATGCCGGAATTTCGCCTATCCAGCCGCTGTATGACTCGTTCATCTGCGTTGAATCGTAGCCCTGGCCATCGATGGAGTAGAACAACCATGCATCGTGGATGCCGCTCAGACTGTCAGTTATCCATGCGTGCACCTCGTAGGGACCGAAGAACCAGCTTGTGTCGCTCCAGATAGTCATTGAATCTATGATAGGTGGGCTAATATCAACTCCAAACGAATCAGTAGGAGACCACGAAGAAGTATTACCAGCACTATCAAAGGCTTTTACTCGCCAGTTATAAAAGCCTTCCGATAGAGTCACGATCGCAACATTGGTGTCAACTGTATCAGTTGCGATAACGTTACCCGATGAGCTCACCTCAAAAATATAGTTCACAGGTGCGGCCTTAACAGCAGGTTTTTCACTTTTAAGCGAAACAGCTGACCACGAGAGCGTCACAAAGGTATCGGCAAGCCATGTTCCACCTATAGGTGTGAACAGTGTTGGGGAATTGGGATGTGTAGTATCTATCTCAAATGATCTGACACTGGAGAAATCCGATCCGTTGCCGGCATTGTCAAATACCTTAACCTTCCACCAGTAGGTAGCTTCTGTCAATACAAGGGTTGTTTCAGATGTTGAACAGAAGAAAGTATCAGTAGATGAGAAATTGGATGTTTGAGATATCACCAGTAAATAAGTAGCCACTCCACTTAGAGAATCTACGGCATCAGACCAGTCCAGATGTACGGTTGTCGAACCGACATAAGCGCCATTTTCAGGGGAAATAGGTGTGACGGTTGACGGCGGTGTGATGTCGATCCCAAACGAATCGGTTGGCGACCAGTCGGATGCACCTGCACCGACATAAAACGCCTTCACATGCCACCTGTAAGTGCCTTCAGAAAGCGGAATTTCCACAAAATTTGTGTCAACCGTGTCGTGGACGACCGTTGTGTTTCCGCTCAGGACTTCGATCACAAACTTCAGGTCGTATTTTGTCACAGCGTCCTTGCTTGCGGGATCATCAAGCCGTCCCTTTTGCAGGGCACCTTTACGCCTGAATTTTCCGATAAATCCTGTGTCTCCAACCTTTTTGCCGCCTGTTGTCCACGAAAACGCCACCATCGTATCGTTCAGCCATGTTCCTCCAATCGGTGAGACAAGGCCGGGGACCGACGGGGACGGCATCTCCTTTGTGAAGCTCCACACATTCGACTCCGCCGTGTTGCCAGCAGAATCAACAGCAACGACCTTCCAGTAAAATGTGCCGTAGGATGAGAGTGCAACGCTCATGCCGGATGTGTCCACAACAAACGAATCATAAGACGCAAATGTTGAATCATTTGAAATGAGCAGCAGATAGTGCCCCATGCCGCTCGATGTGTCCTGTGCCTCTGACCAATCAAAATTGATAATCGAATCGGTGACGGATGCTCCGTTCTCAGGAGAAAGCAAGTTAAAGCCAAACGGTGGGTCAGGATCGAGATAGAACGAGGTCGTGCGGGTTCTATCATCGTAGTCGGGGGCGTAGTAAGTGACTACATACCACCAGTATCTCCTTTTTTCAGTCAGGACCGTGTCAAAATAAGTTGTGGTCAGCGTATCATTGATGATGTAGGATGAGCCGTAAGCTTTCAGGATGTAGTAGGCTCCGCTGGCACCAGTTGTGTCCTGCCATTCAAAATGGACATTTCTCGGCGCCCACTGCCCATTTATGGGTTCGATTAAAACGACTGGTGCAGGAGGTGGAGGGAAGGGGTCACTTGTGAAGGCATGAAGTCCAAGATCATAAAAAGCGGCGTATATCTTGTAATCTTTAAAGAAAACCCCTCTTGCATACCCCTCGTCATAGAGAAGATAGCCCGGCTTCCTGATGTTGGAGGTATCCCTCATATCCACGATAACAAAGCCGGAGCCGGTGGACAGATAAACATCACCAATGAAAACGGCTCCACTGTCAAATGGCGACACATCGTAAGCTGTCCATGAAGCGCCGTTAAAGCTAATCTCTGCTATTTCACGAGGATTTGTCGGGTCACTGATGTCAACGATACCAGGCGCGTTTCCAACAACATAGGCATAGTTTCCTCTGAGCTCAAGGCCAAATGGGTCGTCATAGTAAATGGAGGCGATTTGCGAACTGTCTAACACATTGTAAACCATAAATCTATCGCCAGAATTGCTCGTCAGATATGCATAATTGTCCCTGACCTTAATGTCATTGGGGGTGTAAGCAACTGGGACATTGTAGAGCTGAGTAGGAGACGATGGATTTGATGCATCGAAAACGAAAAACACGGCCGTATTCCTGACAGCAGTGTAGATATAAAGTCCTTTCTGGCCTACAACGGCATCGAAACCGCCGAGGTCGCCTCCTGAATAAAACTTACCTAATAGACTGGGCGACTGCGGGTTCCCACCGATGCTGTATATGTAAATCGAATCTCCACTTGAGGCTAAGAGATATGAGCCTCTGACCATGACCCTCCTAAATTTTTTCTCACGATTGGTTATCCCAATCAGCTCCATGCTATCGCCGACGATATGGAATGTAAGGATTCCAGCACCTGCAACATAGGCATAATCGCCATTTACCCATACATCTGCAATCCAGCCTATCGGATTGGCTGAATCGGAAATCTCTATATCTGATCTGTTAAGCCCGTAAAGTGTCCCTGAGAGGTAATGATCCGAAACTACAAAAACCTTGTCCTCGAAAAGTTCGATCCCTCTGGCATAACCGAGGCTGCCATCACCGTTTGCATTAAGCGGTATGGTTGAATCACCTTCCCAGATTATTTGACGGGTGGACAATCCCCTGACGGATGAAATTATGAAAAGCGTATCGCTGCTCACTGCAAAGTCCCACATCTGAAATGTGGGATAAGCATTTATGGTTTCACTGAACAGTAGAGACGGATTTGATGGATTCGTTATGTCGTAATAGTTGATAGTTGATCCAACCCCTGGCCCGTTGAAGAAACCCGTAAAAAATACATTGTTAGATGTGTCGATGTAGGTATACCATCCTATCTCATTTAATGTCTTGATAAGTGTTGGAGATGAGGCATTGCTGATGTCAACCACATAAGTTCCGCCTGTGTAACCTGCTACATAGAGAACTGTTCCCACAACTTCCATCTCACCGGGTTTGCCGTTGGGAAGGTTGAATGT
>JALXCE010000235.1:0-341 GCA_026991055.1 Caldifarciminota bacterium
CGGAAAATTCACTTGTTAAACAGTACAAGGCCCTTTTTGAAACAGAAGGGGTGAATCTCGAATTTACCGAAGAGGCCATCGCTAAAATTGCAAAGTACGCAGCTATCGTCAACGAAAGAACTGAAAATATAGGCGCAAGGCGACTTCATACTGTGATGAGTCATCTTCTTGAAGAACTCTTATTTGAGCTACCGAAGCCAGGTGTTACAGAGGTGATTATCAATGAGGAGTACGTGGATAAACGACTTTCGGAGATAATTGAGGATGAGGACCTCTCAAGGTATATTTTATAGTATCAGCTTTAGCTTTTTATACAAGCACAACCATACAGTGAATAAAAG
>JALXCE010000235.1:351-4916 GCA_026991055.1 Caldifarciminota bacterium
CATCTCTCGCATGTATTTCATGTGCACGTATGAGGTATAAAAATTTTGGACTGAAATATTTAGTACTTGACCATTTAAAAACCGGGGGTGATGAAAATGATTAGAAAACCAACATTTTCTGGTAGCTTTTATCCATCGGATAGAGAGGAATTGCTCTCCCTGCTCAACGAGTTGTTTGATAGAGCAGAGGAGAGGGAGGTCAAAGGAGACCTTTGGGGCCTTGTTTCGCCCCATGCAGGCTATGTGTATTCTGGAGTAATTGCCGCAACCGGATATAAAACGCTAAAGGGCAGGAAAATTAAAAAAGTCATATTGATAGGGCCAAGTCATCAGGTGCCTTTTACAGGCATGGCCGTTTACAATAGAGGTTCCTGGCTGACTCCGCTTGGAGAAGTGGGTATTGATGAAGAACTCGCAGATAAGATCATTGATTCCAACCCCATCTTTGTTCCTGACCTCGATGTGCATGTGAACGAGCATTCCCTCGAGGTTCAGGTTCCCTTTCTTCAATATGTACTTGATGATTTCAAAATCGTTCCAATAATGATGGGAGTTCAGGATGTCCCCACAATGGAAGCGGCAAGTAGAGGACTTTCAAAGGTGCTTGAAAACGAATCGGATTTTCTGCTCGTTGCAAGCTCGGACCTTTATCATGGTTACTCTGTTGAGGAATGCGAAAAGACCGATGCGTACACGGTGGGATTAATTTTGAATGGTGACGAAAAGGGATTAATCGAGGAGAATCACACCGGCAGAGCAATGGCGTGTGGTGCTGGCCCAATTGCGACTGTTATCGCCACGCTTAAGAAATTGTCTCCGGTTAATATTCAACTTCTTGCCTATACAAACTCTGCGAGAGTCACAGGAAGATTTGAAGGCTACGTTGTGGGATACGCCTCAGTTGCAATTTCCAGGGCAGAAAAGGAAGAAGAGTATCTGACCCGTGAAGAAAAGGAATACCTCATGCAGGTAGCAAAAGAGGCAGTTTACAACAGGATCAGAGGTAAAAGTTACACGCCACCCCCACCCCCCACGGAAAAGCTGGCCAGGCCATCGGGTGTTTTTGTTACGCTTAAAAATAGAGGTGTTTTGAGAGGTTGTATAGGTTATGTCATTCCCATCAAGCCCCTTTATATTGCAACGGCTGAGGTGGCAGGTGAGGCCGCGGTGAATGACCCAAGGTTCTCTCCTGTGCGACCGGAGGAATTCGATGATCTTGAATTTGAGATTTCAGTTCTCACACCACTTGAGAAAGTTGAGGATATAAACGAGATTGAAGTCGGAAAGCACGGATTGCTCATAAGGGCTGGATATTATCAGGGAGTGCTGCTTCCACAGGTACCCGTTGAATATGGCTGGGATAGGTATGAATTCCTAGACAACACATGCCTGAAGGCAGGGCTGTCTCCTGGGTGCTGGAAGGAACCGGGAGTTGAAATTTACAAATTCAGCGCTTATGTTTTTACAGACAAAGACCTGCGCCCGTAGCTCAACAGGATAGAGCGTGAGATTCCGGATCTCAAGGCTGGGGGTTCGACTCCCCCCGGGCGCGTTCCCTTATAAATGAAAGAATTTGACATTTTCAAAGAAATTTCGCATAGACAAAATAAAAAAATCACGAAGCAGAGAAGCATAATTGTTAAAAAAATCTTCTCACTCCACAAGCATTTCACAGCCGATGAATTGTTTAAAATGCTAAAGCGAGAGAACTCGGAGATTTCCCGTGCGACTATTTACAGGACCCTTAAAGTCCTTGTGGACATGGGATTTGTCGAGGAACGCGAGTTTGGACAGGGTAAAAAGTACTACGAACACGTCTTGGGGCACGAATCACATTCCCATTTTATATGCCTTGTATGTGGCAAAATCATCGAGTTCAAGAGCAAGGTCATTGAGGATGAGATAAAGAAAATTGCAGCAGAGAAAAATTTTAAGGTCGAAAAAATTTCAACAATAGTTTATGGCATTTGTGATGAATGCCAGAAGAAGGGAGGATAAAAAATGACAAGAGACGAGGCAATCGAGCTCGTAAGAAAGCACGTAAAGAAGGAAAATCTTGTAAAGCACATGCTCGCAGCCGGGGCCTGCATGCGCGAGTTTGCAATGAAGTTTGGTGAAGACCCGGATCGCTGGGAAATCGCGGGTATCCTTCATGACCTGGATTATGAGGAAACCTATGACAAGCCTGATATTCACGCCATCAGAACGGTGGAAATGCTGAAAGAGATGGGATTTGATGATGAGGAAATACTAAACGCCATACTTGCACATGCATGGAAAAAGGACAGAGAAACACTGATAGAAAAGGTGCTCTATGCAGTTGACCCAACTACGGGCTTTATCGTGGCATGTGCCCTGATGCACCCCTCAAAATCTCTTGACGGCCTTTCCATGAAATTCATGAAGAAGCGCTTTAAAGAAAAGAGATTCGCCGCAGGTGCTGATAGGAATCAGATAAAAACCTGCGAAGAGTTTGGCATGAGCCTCGAGGAGTTTCTGGAAACCTGCCTCGAGGGTATGAGAAAAATCAAAGATGAGCTTGGACTTTGATGCTTAAGATTGCGTTACTCATAATTCTTTCATTTAACGTAACACAGTACGAGAGAGAATTTTACCAGAATCCCACGAGCTCCAACCGTGTTTTTGCTACTTTGATTGCCTTTTATCGCTCGCACAACAACTACAGCAAAATCCTCGATCTCACATCTTATGGATTGAAAAAACATCCTGACGACTGGAAACTCGCGAGATATCACGTAGAAGCTCTGATTAGATTAAACGAGACGGATTCGGCTGTTAAATTCACCAATGTTTTCTTTTCCCATCCCCGGCCAATTCCCGCATATCAGGCCTTTTATAGCCAGTTTTATTTTAGAGGACAGCGTGAGTTTGCCCTCAATATCCTGAAACGGGCAAGGAAGACCTATCATTCGGATTCCCTGTTTGCACGTGAGTTTTATTATGACAATCTATGGAACAAAAATTTTGAGGGGGCCCTCTACGAGCTATTTAACTTTTATCTTCAGACCCGCTCGATTACACTCCTGCGGCAGGAATTTTCGAGGATTGAGAGGTTTTTAGATGAGCAAACAGTTACAAATGTTGTAAACAAGTGGCTTTCCCGGCATCCGGGGCATAACGAGGTGAATCTTGTTCTCGCTGACTATTATATGAGGCACAACAAGCCCGGGCTCATGCTTCATGCTCTCGAAAAGTCGGGCTGGACAAAGGATTTATCAAAGTATGTCAAATACCTTATCGCCGCTGGTATGGTCCAGCAGGCAGATTCACTGTTAAAAAGGGCAAAAAAGGATGGGAATTACTATCTACTTAAAGGTTTAATCCTCTCTGGTGAGGGAAAATTCAGTGATGCTGTGGGATATTACAAAAAAGCTTATCAGAAATTCAGAATTCGCGAGGCCAGGGATTCTCTTGTAGCTCTCGCATTCAGGATTGGCGACTATAAAACTGTACTGAAGTTCGCAGACAGGAATAATCTCGAGCTCAGGCTGCGCGCCTTGCTCGCCATGAGCGATGACTCGACCTTCAAGGATTTTGCAAGAAGAAATATGTCTGATGTATCCCTTTATTATCTCGGACTTTACTTCCTTCTCACTGGAGAAAGAGACAGCTCGAGCGCTTACTGGAACACGCTTGCTACAAAGTATCCTGCAAGTCCTTACCTATATCACATTTTCTTTTATCGAGAAATACTTGACAACTTTGGTAAATCAGAGATTGCTGAGGTGTTTTTCAGAGCCGAAAGTCTCGTGATAAGAAGAAATCTCGAAGGGGCCAGGGTACTTCTTGGAAGTAAAATTGTGGGTGATACACTCGGTCTTCTTCATTATGAACTCGCCAGTGTTTATCTCGAGATGGGAAAGCCAAATGAGGCATTCTCAGAGTTCCAAAATACGGGGGACAATTTTTCGAATTTCATCTCTCCCTTCTCATATTTCAGGGCATACTTTATTGCCAGTGAGCGTCTCCATGACCAGGAACTCGCAAGGAAAATTGCGAAGAAGCTCATCACAAGATATCCCGAATCTCCGTACGCTGCTGCCATGAGGGCCCTCATATAGTAAATTATTACTATTGGCAAAGTAGCGCTTTTGGGTGTATAAATTAAGAGTCATGGATTTAAAGATAAAGCGGCTTTTCATATTGGGAGTTATCTCTCCAATCTTTATCCTGATCATCCTTGAGTTCTTCAGGCACAGAATACATGGGCTGATGCCTTCTCCATTTGTTGAAAGTGCACTGATTGTGCTGATTTTTTCAATTTCATCTGCCATTTTTGCATATTTCATTTTCCACGAGGTAAAGAAGCTCTATGCCAAGATTAGCCTTCATGAGCGGCATCAGAAGATGCTTCTGAAGACGGGTGACATTCAGAAAATAAGAGAATCTCTCGGTGAATACATCAGAGAGGTGGTTACCAATGCGAGCAAATACCTGTGTGCCGATTACGGGGAAATTCTCATAAACGAAGATGGCAAAATCAAGGTCTATTATTACGGAATTGATGTTAATAACTGCAGCGTTAAGAAAATCCCTACGCTGCA
>JALXCE010000236.1 GCA_026991055.1 Caldifarciminota bacterium
ACTAATTGAAACTTTTTTGAATTTGATTTCCTCACCCACCGTAACATTTGAGAATCCGAGCCCCTTTCTTCTACCACATTTTACAATTGCTATAACTTTCCCCTTGCCAAATCGATTCCCTGCTACAAACTCACCATCAAGATTAACATTGCCTATCCACTCCGGTATAACCCGCCAGTTGATGAAGCATCGCTCAGGGTCAACTCCTTCTGGCAATTTAACGAGAAATTTCATGGAATCTCCCGGCATCAACTGAACTTTTTCGGGAACAACACGCACACGGAGTAAGCCTCTGTTTCTTAACACTTTTACAAAGGCATATGCAGGGGGACCTTTTCTATACAGAACCTTTATAACGCCTTCTCCCTGTTTCGTGGCGTAGAAATAGTTACCCTTTACATACCCGATTTTGCCGGGAAGTACGAGAATTTTTTTGACCTTTCCGCCAGTGATGGTAAGCCTTACACTATCGCCAGGTCTCACAAGGATCCTCTCCGGCGATACGTGTGATAGTAGTATGAGACTCAGGATCAGGGCGTTCATTTCTCATTCACCACATAGAAGGTTTTTGTAATGCTTTTGAATCCATCTCCCTGCTTGAGGACGGCCTTGAATTCATGATAGCCTTCGTCAAGATACTCTGGCTTCACAACATACACACCGTCATATTTCTTAACCTCGCCTGATAGCAATTCACCGTCCAGCAGGAATGATACCTTCTCAGCTTTCTCAGGAACCGTTACAACTATTTCTGGACTCTCCGAGCTCAAAACCATCTGATTCACAGGAGTTACAAGTTTAAATTGGCCACCCGTGGCAGTTGCGGGAATGGAGAGCTTAAAAACTATTGCCGCAATAAAGGCAAGAGCAGCAACAGCAGGGACAAATCTCCAGAAGGTGCGCCTTTTCACTTTGATCTCAAAATCAGGCACTGGAATAGTATCAGCGAGTTCGAAGAGCAGTTTTTCGAGTTTTAGCTCCCTTTCATATATTTCTCTACATTCTGGCTCTCTCTCGATTAGCCTCTCCACCTCAATTGCCTCTTCCTGAGGCAGTTCATTTTTAATGTATTCCAAAATTTTTTCTCTGCACTCTTTCATAAGTATCTCCTCATTTTTTCTGATAACATCTGTCTCGCCCTGAAAAGGCGAGACTTTACTGTACCAACATTGATATCAAGAATCTCAGCGATCTCATTGTAATCAAACCCTTCAAAATAATGGAGGATAATTACGTCCCTGTAATGCTGAGGCAATTCCTCAATCTTCGTCTTCAGGATCGTCTTTAGCTCCTCCTGGTTACTGGTTTTTAAAGTATTCTCCCCCACATCTTCTATATAATTTTGATTCAAACGCCCATTTTTTCTAAGAAAAGTATTTGCGGTGTTTAAAGCGATTTTATAAATCCAGGTGTATATGCTTGATTCATTACGAAAGCTTGCCAGGGCTTTGTAAACTTTGAAGAATACGTCCTGCGTAAGGTCCAGTGCATCTTCCATATTACCCACCTTCATGAATAGCATTTTGAAAATCCTATCCTTATAAAGTTCCACAATCTCATCGAACTCAATCACCGTTTATTTAGACCTCGAAAAGGGGATTTTGTTCCAATCACTAACCTTCAAATTTTCTCCCGGGGATGGGAATGAATGGCGGTACCTGCTTTTTATACTTTTCATAATCTTTTCCAAACTTCTCTAAGGCCTCTTTCTCATCCACGTGGTAGGCAAACCAGACGATATAAGCTGTCCCAAGAGGCACCATAACAAATGTAAATGTAGGAGAATTCAGGAGGAAACCAATACCGAGGAGAATCAAAATGAATGCTGTAAACATCGGATGGCGTACGTAACGATAAATGCCCTGTGTGACAAGTGTATCGGTCGAGCCTCTTGGCATGTCAGGTGAGCTGCGTCCATAAATTTTCAGGTGATGTCCCCCAATTGAAGCAAGAGAAAATCCAAGAATTAATAGGATAAGGCCAAGATAGAGACCCAGACGAGAGTTAAAAAGATGATAACAGAAAATAAATCTATCCCCAAAATAGGAGAGTACAAGCATGGAGACCAATCCAATTACGAGTCTCCTGGACTTCCATTTGAAGTCTTCGGCTACCTTCATTTTTTTACACCCATATTAAGCACGGGAACAAACGGGAATTTGCCGTCTTTAAGCATTTTTGTGGATGAAAAGGCACCGATTTTTACGAAAAATCTTCCAGCAGTAAGAAAAACCCCTCCCCCGAATCGGAGTGCCTCATATGAGTCAAACCCCACCTCGGCTATTAAAGGCCTTATAAAAATTCCACTCATAATGCCAAGACTCTGTCTTTCCCCATATTCCCTGAAGTACACGGCACCTGTCAGAGGAAATTTCGTATAGCCTGCAACAATGTTGAAACCATTGGCATTGATACTCATTTTATCAACACCCTGAGGCTTAATGTATCCGACTCCATAGAAAGCCGAGAGATTAATTCCAAAGAATAAATTTGAAGAGACAAACCTCATACCTAAACTTAAGTCCGCTGGTAGGAGGATTGGATCAATTTTTATAAAGACTTTCCTCCCTAACGTCACGCCGGCGTCGAAAATGGAAATCTGGTACTTTTGTGGAATACTGCCAGTAGGTATTGTCACGAGTTTCGTCGGATAAATCATATAAAGTGCAAGAATCAAAGCAAACATTTCAGAAAAATATCCCCGAAAACGGGAAGAAATAGTCGAGGTTTTTGTGAAGCGATATGTCGCCCCTTAAATTTGTAATCCTCAATGTGTCGCCCTGGATAAACTGTAAAGGATTGTTTGTGGTAACTTTCACAATAACCCATATTTTACCGCTTTCTATTGCATCCTGGAGTTCACGCAGTGAAGCAGCATTCTGTGGAATGTCAGAAAAGGAATGGACTCCGCCGTTAATTTGACCCGTGAAAATTACGGGAGCATTGACCACGTAAGGAGGTGGTGAGCCGTAAGTGTTTCTAATAGGAAGACACAGATTTTCCGGGCTACAGGCGGCAAAAAGTCCCACAGAGTCTTCGCCATGAGCTGAAATTTTTATCTCGTATGATACGCGTCCTCTTGATGATGCTTCATAACTCCATAATATCTGGTCAAGTGTAATATCTTCTTGCTTTTCTATTTGAAATTCTCTTGAGACATAAAACTCAATGCTTCCCACGGTGCTCTGAACACCAGTGAGAGGTAACTTTATTTCGGGGAAAAATACGTGTGTTTCTATATTAGCCCTGCATCCACTTGAGAGAAGTGCGACAAGTAATCCGAGAAACACAAACTTTTTCATATTTGAAATTATATTGTGTGACCCCTTAATCATCAAAGGGATGGGAGCCTATTCGAAAATTTATTCTCCAATTTGCGGAAACAGGTGGATATAAATACCCCCTACTTGCTTTGCAAGCGGAGGATATACACATATGGTAGGAGACATTCCGCTTGAAAATTTAAGTTGAAGAGTTTCTATAGCTGATGGAAAAGTGAGTTTGATTATTCAAGTTACCCAGAAAATTTGGAATAAGTGCCCTTAAACCTTTCTCCGCTATGAATTTATACGGAGGGAAGATGTTTTGTGTTAGTGGACCAATTTTTGTAGTCAAATTTCTACCCGTATTTTCTTGATTCACACTAAAAGAAAACCCCCATTGATATAAAGGCCATATGACTTCAAGAGATTCATTGATTAAGGATTTTCCGTGAAAAAAATTGTTACCTTGACAAATATTACTAAATCAGTTACAATTGTTTTAGACATCTATGTATAGCAATGCATTAATGAATAGAAAAATTAAAAACTGGAGGAATTGATGATGAGAGAAGTTTACCTTGATTACAACGCCACAACTCAGGTAGACCCCAGGGTTGTGGATGTGATGCTAACATTTTTGAAGTACTATTATCACAATCCGTCGTCCCTCTATTCAAGGGCTAAAGAGGTGAGAAAGGCGGTTGAATCCTCAAGGGAGAAAATTGCCAAACTCATAAATGCAAATCCAGACGAAATAATTTTCACTTCGGGTGGAAGTGAGGCAGATAATCAGGCTCTCAAGGGTGTAGCCTTTTACCTGCAGAAAAAAGGGAATCACATTATTACATCGTCCATTGAACATCACGCAGTTCTTCATACCTGCAAATTTCTGGAAAAAATGGGCTTTGAAATTACCTACCTTCCTGTTGACCGTTACGGAATCGTTGACCCTGATGATCTCAAAAAGGCAATTAAACCGGAGACAATCCTCATATCAATTATGATGGCAAACAATGAGATAGGGACAATCGAACCCGTCAAAGAGCTTGCTGAGGTGGCTCACGACCACAGTGTTCTCTTTCATACCGATGCAGTCCAGGCAGTAGGGAAAATCCCTGTGGATGTAAAGGAAATTGACGTGGACCTACTCTCTTTATCGGCTCACAAATTTTACGGACCAAAAGGAGTTGGAGCCCTATATATCAAAAAAGGAGTTAGGTTACATCCCCTTATACACGGAGGTTCGCAGGAAAAGAAGCTAAGAGCGGGAACGGAGAATGTTGCAGGTATTGTAGGAGCCGGGAAAGCTGCTGAAATAGCAATGGCTGAAATGAAAGATGAAGCAGAAAAGATTAAACCTCTCAGAGACCGGCTGGAAAAAGAGATTAAAGAAAAAATCCCTGAAATTATTGTTAATGGTCATCCGGAGAAGAGGCTTTTCAATACCCTTAATATATGCGTGAAATATATCGAAGGAGAGGGAATGTTAGCCCTTCTCGATATGCACGGAATTAGTGCTTCGTCGGGTTCTGCCTGTACATCATCTTCCCTCGAGCCTTCTCACGTGTTGCTTGCAATTGGCCTTCCTCATGCAATTGCGCACGGTAGCCTTCGATTTAGCTTTGGTAAGTATAACACAGCAGAAGACGTCA
>JALXCE010000237.1 GCA_026991055.1 Caldifarciminota bacterium
GCCCCCCTCAAACAAAACTCCAACCAACCCTACCTCAAAATCACAAACTTACCAGTCGAAATCTTATTTCCAGCTTCAACCGAGACAAAGTACACACCAGGCCTCAGACCCTTTACCTCAAACTCATGCGCACCCGCACCAAGCAGACCAAGATTTCTTGAAGAAACCACTCTTCCTGTCACGTCATAAAGCTTTAGTTCAACTCTCTCACTCTTTGGAAGGGCAAACTCCAACTTCACACTGTTGAGATTCGCAAATTTCACCTGCAGATTAACCGGATTTGCAAGAGAGCTGGACTCTCCAACTTCTGTCACATGGAAATCCTTTTCCACATAGGTGTCACCGACTGTAACAGTATCCTCTGCAAGGGTGTTTCCATTCACATCGAGCACCTTGACATCGTAGTCGCCAGGAGGCATGTCATCTATGTTATAACTATTCATATCAATCGCTCCAACGAAAGATTCGCCAGTGCTCAAGTTTGTGGCAAGAATGGTGAGCCCGTCCGATTTTCCATTAGAGACCTCACCCATAATTCCACCAGAGCCATAGTTTCCACGCGGCGTCAGAGTAAAATCTATATTCGATGCAGGCGGTACGACTGGCGTGGCATCCCAGATATACGGAGTTTCCTGGTAAAATTCGTATAGATATCCCCTTGCACGTGCCATGACCACGACTGAATCGCCCGATGGCAAATAGTGCAGTGTGTACGAACCATTCGAATCGGTTGTTGTCACTATAGAGAAAGGCCACCTTCTAAAGAACGCACGCACATGGGCACCTGAGATAGGGTCGCCTGTGGATTCATCGGTCACGGTCCCGGTTATGGATGCGGTGTCATAGGGGAACTGACTCCATGGAGTAAGTGTGAAATCTATGCCACTAATTGTGTCACCCCATTCTACATGGACAGGTGAAGCAGAATCGATAACCGAGGCGTTATTGTAAAATTCCCTCTCGTACCCAAATTTCCATGCCTTCACAATGTAGTTCCCGGGGATAAGCTTTCTTATGTGGTAAAATCCGGTAGAATCTGTTCTCGCAAGTCTCCTCCATCCAATGGGACGACCATGTACCAGTCTTACGGCCATAACCTTTGCACGGGGTATAGCCATTGATGTACTTTCATCGGTTACAGTACCTGTAATGGTAGCAAAGGTTATCCTGCGGAGGGTGAAGTTGATGTCATTAAGGGTGTCCGAATCGTTGATTACCAGCACCTCTGCGGAATCTCTTGATGAGGCGTTATCGTAATACTCTCTCTCATAGCCTATCTTGTATGAGACTGCGATGTAATGACCAGCAGGTACTCCTGTAATCTGGTAGGCTCCGGTGGAATCAGTAAAGGAGAAAAGCCTGTGAAACATGTGATGGCGTGTGGAATCCACAGGTCTCAAGAAGACAAAGGAGTGACGGAGAGGTGTTCCTGTAGCCTCATCGGTGACGGTTCCACTGACAACTGCACCGGAAATGTAGTGATTCCATGGATACAGGGTAAAATCAATGCCACTCGTGGTTGCACCTGCAGTTACATAGACCGTATCTGCTTCACTTCTGCTCGTGTCATTGTTGTAATAAAGTGACCTGAATCCCGGATGGATAGCCTTGACAAAATAGGCACCTGGTTCGAGATGCCGGATGGTATACTGCCCGCTTCTCCTCGTGTATGAAATCATGGAGTGCATCGGATGGTTGAGATTTTCAGCGATTATGAGCGTGTATCTCAGGGGTTCATCGTTGGTGCCATTTGTGACAGAGCCACTTATTGCTCCCCACTGACCAAATGCCAGGCCAGTAATGAATATCATGCCAACGATTAACTTTCTCATCTCTGAACCTCCTTTTTTCTTTTAGACTTCGGATAATAGGAATATGTTCCTGAATCAGAAAAAACTCAAGGGGTCGATATTGATCTCCAGATTTCGTCCCGCTTTTTCGTGGAGACCGGATTTCCTGATTAGATGCTGAATAGCAAACGGTTTTTCAGATTTGAGCAACACCCTGAATCTATAGTATCCCATGAGTCTTTCAATTGGAGAAGGCGCAGGGCCGACAATTTCAACATCATCCTGCTCGATCTCCACAAGTTTAGAGGCAATTTTTGCAATCTCCCTCGAGGCTGATTCCCTGGAGCGAGATTTTACTTCGATTATAGCAATCCTTTTAAATGGCGGGTATCCAAAAAGTTTCCTGCTTTCAAGTTCCTTTTGAAAAAACTCCTCATACGAGCCTTTTGCACCCGTAGAAATAGCGATGTCTTCAGGTGAATAGGTCTGAATAATAACTTTTCCTCCCCTTCTTGACCTGCCCGTAACCTGGCGGATCAGTTGGTAGGTAAACTCCTCTGCCCTGAAATCCGGAATGGCAAGGGTTGTATCAGCAAGGACCACTCCCACAAATCCCACTCTCGGAAAATCAAATCCCTTGGTGACCATCTGAGTACCAATCAGAATCTTCTTCTTTCCCCTCAAGAAATCCCTGTATATCCTGCCATGAGCTCCCTTTTTCCGCGTTGTATCAAGGTCCATCCTGACAATAATTTCAGGGGGAAAGAATTTCTTCAGCTCCTCTTCTACTCTTTCGGTCCCCACGCCAATTGGCTTTAGCCGGTAGGAGCCACACACAGGGCACCTATCAGGCACCTTCTTTGTATAGCCGCACAGATGGCATTTGAGAGTTTTTGAAGATTTGTGGAACACAAGGCTTACTGAGCAATGAGGGCACTTTTCAATATGTCCACAATCCTGGCACTGTATGTGGTGGGAAAAACCGCGCCGATTCAGGAAGAGGATCGCCTGTCTGTTACTTGAGATTACGCTTTTGAGCTCCTCCATCATTTTAATCGAAAGAATGGAATCGCTCTTTTCCTCACGCATGTCTACGACTTCCACCTGCGGCATATAGTAGCCGCGAATTCTCTTCTTGAGTTTTATCAGCCCGTATTTTCCCTTTAAGGCGTTGAAATAGCTCTCAACAGAAGGTGTCGCCGAGCCGAGCACCACTGGTATACCAAGAATTTTACCGAGAACAACAGCTACATCCCGGGCGTGATAGAAAGGTGCCCTCTCCTCTTTGTAGGAGCTATCGTGCTCTTCATCAACAACGATTAACCCGGGAGATTTGAGGGGGATAAAGAGGCTTGAACGGGGACCAACGAGTATCTTTATGTCACCGTAAAGGGCACGGTTCCACAACCATCGCCTTTCACCTGGCGTAAGATTTGAATGATAAATTCCGACCTTTTCCCTGAAAACTTTCTTGAAATAGGCCGATACCTGGTGTGAAAGGGCGATTTCCGGTACGAGAATATACACACTTTTACCGTTTTTTATAGCCCTTGATGTGAGCCAGAGATAGAGGGCAGTTTTGCCACTTCCTGTCACACCGTGAATGAGAAAGGTCTTAAACCGGGCATGATCTATAAACGGATTGATCGTCTCCAGGGCCTTTCTCTGCTCGTCAGTGGGCACGTGAGGAATAAAAAGGTCCTCGAATTCTTCAAAAACAACCTCTTTTTCTTTCACATTCTTCCTGACCTCTTTAATCTCCAGAGCGTCGAGGTTGATCAGAGTGGTGATTATTCTTCTGAACCTGTCGCCAAATTTTCTTTTTAGCGTGGTAAGGGATGTCCACCTTTTACCCCTTGAAATAAGGTAGTCAACAATTTCGTCTCGGGGAAGGTCTTCTATTTTCTTCAGCCTTACCTTCAGAGCTTCCCTTCTTAATTCACCTGGAGGCAGGAACATCCTCAATATTGAATCCCACCCACCGAGATAATATTCATGAAGCCACTTCATCAGCTCAACGTGATGAGGAGGAATCCGGTAAGGGAAAATCTCAATAATTGGTTTAACCGTAAAATTCCCGGGTGCCTTTTCTCTTTTCTCAACAACTACACCTTTAACCTTTTTGTTCCCCACCTCAACGAGCACCACAGTGCCCGGTTCAATATTCTCCTCCGATGCATACGTGAGGAGCGAATGAATATTGAGAGAGACGGCAATATCGTAATAACTCATATCAGAACCTGAACCTCGCCTCGATACCCACTGAAATCTCGCCTTCTTTGTCCCTTTCTCCGTAAATCGCCATATTGGGTTTGATGAAATATTTCACCTGGTAAACATCTTTCTCAAGGGCCTCAAAGGAGTGGGCATATTTGAAATAAACTCTTGGCGAGAGATAGAGTCCCACAGAAAAGCGTGGATTTTCACCTGCAAGACCTGTTCTAAGCTCCAGTTCATTTATCCTCAACCTTTTCTGAAGTTCCTTGGAAATCAACCCTTCCGCAAGATTCAGAGCGCGGGTCTTCATTAGATTTATGTCTTTTATGGTCATTGGAACTTCAGATAAAAGTTTTCCAAAGCTCAAAAGCGAGATGATGTCTTCCTCGGCAAGTGGAGGGGTTGAGGTCAATCTGATTTCGGGTGTTTTCAGATTCCCTGTGACATGGAGATCGATGAAAATAGTGTCATTCACCACAGTTTCTCCAAGGAGATTTAGTGTAGGATTGATTTCAGGCTCGTTACTGAAGATAATACTTCCTTCCTGTATGATGAAAATTCTGTCAAGATAAAGGAAAGTCCCCTTTATCACATTGAGATTTCCGGATATCAGAACGGTTACAGGGTCTTCCTTCACGATGGTGAGATCAGCAGAAAACTCCATGTCTGCAAGTTCGTTCACAAGGAAAATTCTCCTATCCGCATGAATCCTCAGGTTTAGTCGTAGTGGATTGGGGGGCATCTTCCCGCTGCCGGCTGATTTACCGAATGAAAGGTAAACGTACCCCTCATCAACCTTGATATCGCCACTTATCAAAACATTGTCCGGAAGCTCACCGGTTATTTTTAGCTGGCCATTGAAAATCCCTTCAAATATATCTCAGTGCACAAATGG
>JALXCE010000238.1 GCA_026991055.1 Caldifarciminota bacterium
ACGAGGGGATAGGCTATCCCCTTTAGCCATTTGTACATCATGTTACACCTCCTTTTAAATTAGCCTAATAAGAGAATGGCCATAACTTCCAGTAGGCCTTAATCATCTGCCATCTGTGATTAAGGCCGTCTGGCTCGTAAATAAGAAATAGAATAATGGTCAATCCAAAGACCACATCCCTCATTGCGGAAACGAAATTACCTATAGAAGGATAGATTCCGGACAGAGCACCGGCGATCAGCTTTAAAATTTCAGGTAAGAGAACCATGAAGATTGCCCCGTAAATGGAACCAAGTACACTTCCAACGCCACCAATGATGATCATGGCAAGGTAATCTACCGAAACACTGAGGGTGAAGTGCTCAGGTGTGATGATTGTGACGTAATGGGCCCATAGAGACCCAGCCACACCTGCGTAAAAGGAGCTGACAAAGAACGCAAGTAGTTTGTATTTGTAAAGGTTTATGCCGATAATCTCGGCTGCGAGGTCATTATCACGAATTGCCATAAACGCCCGTCCCACACGACTTCTCTGTAAATTTTTTGCAAAAGTTGTGGCAAGCACAGCGAAGAACATGGTCAGGAAGTAGTATTTTTTGTCCGTATCAAACACGAATCCAAAAAGTGACGGTGGATTAACAGGAAGTCCTGATGTGCCCTTGGTAAGGCTTGACCAGTGTATCATAACAAAATTGATGATTACCTGAGCCGCCAGTGTCGCAATGGCGAGATATAGCCCCTTCACCCTTAAGGATGGGATTCCAAAGATAAGGCCGACAATTGCTGTAAAAAATCCTGCAAATATAATAGCTATCCAGAAAGGGAAATGCAGTCTCATCACGAGTAGAGCAGAGGTGTAGGCACCTACACCAATGAAAGCACCGTGACCAAGAGAAATCTGTCCAGCAAATCCGGTCAAAATGTTTAGTCCAAGTGCGCCAATAATGGCTATTCCTATGAGATTGGCCAGTGAAAGGAAGTAATAATTTGACACGAATGGAAATACGATCAGAGCTATAAAGAATACAGCCATCCAGAACTTCAGGAACTTCGTCCTGAAGAGCGCCATATCCTGTTTATAAGTTGTATTAAATGTGCCGCATGGTAGTCTATACATGGCTATACCCTCTCTATCCTTTCAAGTCCAAAAAGACCATAGGGTTTTATCATAAGAACTATGACGAGGATGATGAATGCGGTGACTTCCCGCGTCCCGCCTCCAAAGTAAGGGTCGAGGTATCCACTTGCAAGGTTTTCAATAATTCCGATAGTGAAGCCGCCGATTATTGCCCCGGGCACAGAATCAAGACCTCCAAGAATTACGACGGGGAATACCCGCAGCCCGAATTCGGCGACAGAAATGTTAATTCCATTGATATTTCCGAGCAGTATCCCACCGACAGCAGCGACTACTGCGGCGACTGCCCAGGCCATAGCAAAAACTTTCTTTACCGAAATTCCCATTGATAGCGCTGCTGTCTGGTCGTCAGCCGTTGCCCTCATAGCGATTCCAATGTCCGTATATTTAAAGAAGAGGGTGAAAATGACGAGGAATATTATGGAGAGAACCAATGACCAGAGGTAAACCTGAGAAATTCGCACAAAGCCGATTTTAACAGGATTTTCTGAGAAAATCGGTGGAAAAACACGAGTCTCGGTTCCCCAGAGGATAATAACAAGTCCACGGAGAAATACAGACAGGCCGATGGTTAGCATAATAACTGAAAGGATGGGCTCACCGATCATGGGTCTTAAAAACAGCCTCTCAATAGCAAATCCCAGTAAGACGGCGAAAATCAGCGTTATGATGAAGGACAGAAGGAATGGAATATGAAGAGATACTGTGAGCCAGAGGGCCATATAAGCGCCAATTAATACGAGCTCACCCTGGGCAAAGTTGATAACACTCGAGGATTTGTAAATTAAAACGAATCCCAGGGCTACCATTGCATAAACACTTCCTAAAACGAGCCCGGTTACTATGAGCTGGATAAAATACTGCAAGGTCTAACCTCCCTTGTTAAAACATGTTTTCAATCTTAACTGAAGCCTTGACTATTGCCTCTCTACCGTCCCTGTATTTGACCTTTGCCTGGACATCAACCCTTTCCCTGCCTTCGTAAAGTGCCTCAACGAGGTCCTTATATTTCTGCTCAATAAATCTCCTCCTGACTTTGTTTGTACGGGTAAGCTCCTGGTCATCTGCGTCAAGCTGTTTGTGCAATATCAAGAATCTCTTTATCCTCGCAGCCTCTGGAAGCTGCTTGTTTACTTTCTCAACATCTTTTCTGATGAGCTCATATACCTCTGGTTTCTGAGAAAGGTCGGTGTATGAGGTGTAGGGTATCTGGTGATTCTCAGCCCACTTACCCACATTTTCATAGTCAATGTTAATAAATGCCGTCACGAAGGGTTTTTGTTTTCCAAAGACCACAGCCTCTTTGATGTAGGGGCTGAATTTTAGCTTGTTTTCAATGTACTGAGGCGAGAAAATGCTTCCATCGGAGAGCCGCATAACATCTTTCATACGGTCAATGACCACAAGATGTCCATCTTCGTCAATGTAACCAGCATCTCCTGAGTGCAGCCAGCCATCCTTTAAGGCTTCTGCTGTTGCTTCTGGATTCTTGTAATACCCCTTAAATACACTGGGAGACCTTGAGAGAATTTCGCCCTCTTCCGAGATTCTGATCTCTGTTTCAGGAATAGGTTTTCCAACAGTTTCAAATTTGATGTCGTCGTCGCGGTGGACAACGGAGATTCCCGCGATCTCTGTTTGTCCGTAAATTTGCTTAAGGTTTACGCCGATAGCGTGATAAAACCTGAAAACATCGGGCCCAAGGGCTGCACCGCCGGTGTAAGCCTTCCTGATTCGGGACATCCCAATTCTGTCTTTAAGAGCCCTGAAGAGCATCCAGTAACCAATCTTATAGAGAATTTTCCACTTGAGAGGCGGTTTTTGCTTGTTAAATTTGAAATCGGCCATTTTGTAGCCGACAGGCATAAATGTGTTGTAAATAAACCTTTTGAACGGAGTTGTATCTTCAATTTTTACCTGAATCGTGGAAACGATACCCTCCCAGACACGGGGTGGAGAAAACATAACATGTGGCCCTATTTCACGGATATTTTCGGAGACAGTGGTGGGCTCTTCGGGGAAATTAACCTTGAATCCTATTAAAAGTCCACCTGAAACTGACATCATCTGCTCTCCTACCCACGCGAGAGGCAGGAATGAGACAAACTCATCGTCCGGATACATGGGGTCAACCTTTACGAGGAGGTTTTCAGCCATCTTAATCATGTTTTTGTGAGACAGCATGGCGAGTTTTGGCATGGAAGTCGTTCCGGAAGTTGTAAGGATGAGGGCAATGTCCTCTTCATCTCCTTTGTCAATTTCCTCTTCAAAGAGATCAGGGTGCTCTTTTTCGAATTCCTTTCCAAGTTCGACAACCTGCTGGAAGCTCATTAATATGGGGTCCCTGTAGTTTCTCATTCCCTTTGGATCCCAGTAGATAATCTTTCTCACCAGCGGAAGCTCGTCTTTGATCTCGAGGACTTTATCAGTTTGCTCCTGATCTTCGGTGACGACATAAACAGAATCGGATAGCTCGACGATGTACTTGATTTCAGGCGGAGTTGAATCGGGGTAAATTCCAATTACAGCGCCTCCGAGGGACTGGGTGGCAAGTTCTGCGTAAACCCACTCTGGCTCGTTATGGCCAATGATGGAGACGTGCTCTCCCCTTTCGAAGCCCAGTTTTTTGAGACCGAGGGCAAAGTATTTTACGATCTCATAGTACCCCTTCCATGTGACTTCATTCCATATTCCATAATCTTTTTCTCTGATGGCGATCCTGCTATCACCCCACTTGAGGTACTTCTCCCTGAGAAGTTTCGGGAAGGTATAATTACCCATAAGCAATCTCCCTTTAAGGTTGAGAGTTAAATTTCTTCGCCGATATAAGCTTTTATAACTTTCGGGTCGTTCTTGACTTCTTCCGGCTTGCCTTCAGCGATCTTTTTGCCGAAATCAAGGACTGCAACTCGGTCTGAAATGTCCATAACCACGCCCATGTCATGCTCAATGAGCACAACGGTGATGTCTCTTTCCTCGTTTATGTCAATGATAAAACGGACCATGTCCTCTTTTTCTTCGACGGTCATGCCCGCCATGGGCTCATCCATGAGAATGATTTTCGGGTCCATGGCAAGTGCTCTCCCGAGCTCGACCCTTTTTTGAAGTCCGTAGGATAGCTGACCCGTGACAGCGTATCGAATATGCTCAATCTCGAGGAAATCAATGATTTCTTCAATCTTTTCTCTGAAGGCAAGCTCTTCCTTTTCGGCGAATCCCCAGTAGATTCCGCCTGCGAGTACTCCTGACTTCATGTGAATGTGGGCTCCAAGCATGAGGTTGTCGAGAACGGTCATTCCTTTGAAGAGCTCAATGTTCTGGAAGGTGCGGGCGATTCCAAGCTCAGCCCGTTTGTGTGATGGGATGTTGGTGATGTTTTTCCCTTCGAAGTATATGCTTCCTCTCTGAGGGTGATAAAATCCGCTGATTGAGTTGAGGAGTGAGGTTTTCCCTGCTCCGTTCGGCCCGATGATCGAGAAAATTTCCCTTTTGTAAACGGTGAGACTTACATCAAAGAGGGCATTTACACCCCCAAAGCTCAAAAACACATTATCGACTCTAAGAATTTCCTCCATAATCTCTCCTCTGGGTTTGGTGGGGTGGGCCGATTATGAGTTCTACTCAATGACTTTTTCATCATGTAGCAAAAATTTACTATAAGTAAGGCCGACTAATTTGTCAAGAACCTTTTGGGCGCCAAAATACCTGTAAAATGGTGATAAATGCACAATCTTGCGAAGTTTCAAATT
>JALXCE010000239.1 GCA_026991055.1 Caldifarciminota bacterium
TGAAGGTATATTTGTCCTGGAGATCAGGAAAAAGACACCCACACCCAGGATTAGAGGGTTAAAAATAGACAAGGAGGTGACGTTAGGTGACTCAAAAATCGTATTTTACAGCCATATTCCCGGGTAGCTTTGACCCGATAACCATGGGACACCTCGACATTATTCGCAGGGCATCAGATTTATTTCCAAAATTAATTGTCGCTGTCGCTGACCCATTGCACAAAAAAACCATGTTTGACCTCGAAGAGAGAATCAGACTCGTTAAAGAGTCTGTCACGGGGATTCCCAATGTTGAGGTGCAGGGATTCACTGGCTTGCTGGTTGATTTTGCCCAGAAGGTAGGGGCACGAGCGATCATCAGGGGTTTGAGAGCCGTATCCGACTTCGAATATGAATTCAAAATGGCGTGGATGAATAGAAGAATGTACCCGCAGATTGAAACTATTTTTCTGATTCCTTCTGAGGAGTACGCGTACCTTGCCTCAAGCCTTGTTAAGGAAATTGCCTTTCTCGGAAAGGATGTTGATGGACTTGTTCCACCACCTGTTGCAGAGAAAATAAGGGAGACCATTCTGGGGAAATATAAGGACACAAGGGGCCCTTCCCTGGAAGTTGACGGATAATGCAGTCCCTTTTACTTTTCCTGATACTTTCAGTTTACAGAATTGACGTAATGCTCCCCATGTCTGGAACACTTGGGCCCATCGGGCACGATTTTTTTGACGGAATGAAGATGGGTCTCGGGAGGACCAGCGTTGAAATTCATCTCTGGGATACAAAAAACAACCCGGGAAAGGTATACGAATCTGCTTCAAAGATTATAGATTCGAATACCTCACTGATCATTGGCCCACTTTCATCGCTTAATATGAGGTCCCTTTTGAGGGTAGTCGAGGATGAGGGGATACCGGTGATTTCTCCTCTTGCTCGCGATCTCACCTTGATAGATGAATACGATTATTACTTTTCCTTCCTTGAGAAATACTATCTGGAGATGAAAGAAGAGATCAGGTTTACCGTCAATGTCCTTGGATATTACAACTTTGCCTTTGTTTTCCCTCGTACAAGCTTTGGGTATTCATTGAAAGAAGAGGCCAATAAATTTGCCACCATGTTTGGTGCGAACATAGTGGCAAATGTGTTTTATGATTCTTCAGGGACAGACTTTAGCGATATCGTGGATTATTTAAATGGACTAAATGTAGAGGCCATCTTTATCCCTGTGTGTGACGAGGGATCATACATCCTTGCTGGCCAGATAAGGGCTTCGACAAATTTTACCCCAATTATGGGGCTTGATGGGTGGTCAAAAAGGGCGATAAACAGGGGGCTTGGCACACTTGATAAGGTGCTGATTGCCTCTCTGCCCATAGACTACAGGATTGAAATCCAAAGAGAGTCATCGCTCAGGAGATTCGAAGAGGCGTTCAACGATATTTTCGGGCATCCGCCTTCGCTTTATAATATGCTTGGTTACGACACGGGCAAGATTTTAAAGGCTCTTTATCAAAAAAAGGCGCTTGAATCGCCTGAAACTGCATTTAACGCGTTAAGTTCATTCGGGATTTACCACGGATTGACGGGCGATATCTTGTTTGGTCGTAAAGAAGGGTTTATAACTTTTTACCTTGTAAAGTTTGGGAAAATTCAGAAATTGAGGGAGGAAGATTATGGCTACTTCAAGACCCCGGAAGAGAAGCCGTAAAGAGAAAAAGGCAAGACCAGAGCCTATATTTAAGGGGCTTTATCTTGGAAAGTTAAATTACTGGTTTATGGCCATTGGTTTGCTGCTTATCTTGATTGGCTTTATCTTTCTATACATCGGAGATACGGTAATTTCTGTGATTTCACTAACCCTTGGATATGTACTGCTGATTCCAATCGGACTTTATATAAAACCCAGACCACGGGAGGAAACAAGTGGCTGAGTTTGAGAGAATCCTTTTAAGAGATATAGGAAAGCCTGAATCCTGGTCAATTAAAACCTACGAGAAAGGTGGAGGTTACAAGGCTCTTAAAAAGGCACTCTCTTCCTATTCCTCCGATGACATCATTGAAATGGTAAAGTCCTCCGGCCTGAGGGGTAGGGGAGGAGCTGGATTCCCTACCGGTGTCAAATGGAGCTTCGTGCCCAAAGATACGGACAAGCCCAAATACGTTGTTGTCAACGCCGATGAAGGTGAGCCCGGAACCTTCAAAGACAGGGTGATTCTTGAGGAAGAACCTCACATGCTCATAGAGGGAATAATCCTTGCTGCCTATGCCATCGGTGCCCATGAGGCTTACATTTATTTGAGAAAAGAGTATCCACTTGCAAAGAAAAGGCTTCTTACTGCCATTGAAGAAGCGCGTAAGGCGGGGTATATCGGGAAAAATATCCTTGACTCGGGCTTTGATCTGGAAATTTATCTTTACATAGGTGCCGGGGCCTACATCTGTGGTGAGGAAACAGCACTACTTGAGTCTCTTGAAGGGAAGCGTGGACATCCGAGAAAAAGGCCACCTTTCCCTGCAAC
Organism: Caldifarciminota bacterium; assembly: GCA_026991055.1. Lineage (GTDB taxonomy): Bacteria > Hydrothermota > Hydrothermia > B15-G9 > WFZT01 > WFZT01. The sequence goes on from JALXCE010000239.1 coordinate 2,517, forward strand.
ACATGGTCTTTATTCGTGTCCCACGGTTGTAAACAATGTGGAAACACTTTCCAACGTGCCATTTATTGTGCTCCACGGTCCCACATGGTACAGACAGTTTGGGACGGAGAAGAGCCCTGGAACAAAGCTATTCTCCTGCTCCGGCGCAGTTAAAAGACCCGGAGTTTATGAAATACCGCTTGGCTCCATGACACTCAAACAACTGGTTTTTGATGTCTGTGGTGGCATGAAAGAGGGGCATGAACTTCTCGGAGTTATCCCGGGTGGAATTTCTGCTCCGGTTCTTACTCCAGAGGAACTCGATGTTCCACTTGATTACGAATCAATTGCTGCAAAGGGCTCCATGCTCGGCTCAGGTGGTGTAATTGTGCTTGATAAAACCTTTAGTGCTGTAACTTATGCAAGACGCGCGGCTGAATTTTACGCTGAGGAGTCCTGCGGCAAATGTACACCATGCCGTGAGGGTACACCCTGGCTCGTCAATCTGCTAAGGAAGATCGAGAGTGGTGAGGGAACCGAGGAGGACTACAACTTGCTATTAGAGGTTACACATGCTATAAGGGGAAAAACCTTCTGTCCGCTCGGTGACTCTGCCGCCTGTGTAGTGGAGAATTTTGCCACCAAGTACAGAGAGGACTTTGAGAAGCTGTTGAAGAAACCAGCCGCGGTTTCCTGATTGAAGAATCTGGTCTATCTCGGCTTCGGGTCAAATTTAGGGGACAGGAAAGGAAATATTTTAAAAGCTTATAATCTTTTGGGGAATCGTGGAATCTCTATTTTAAAGAAATCCTCATTTTACGAGTCCATCCCTTACGGAGTGAAAGACCAGCCGAATTTTTTAAACTCAGTGGCCCTGGTGGAAACTTCTTTTGGGCCTCTGAGGCTGTTGGAGATTGTGAAAGATATTGAGAGAGAACTTGGACGGGTAAAGACTTACCGATGGGGCCCGAGGGTAATCGATATCGATATCCTATTCTATGATGAGATTATGCTTGATTCGAAGGTGCTCACAATTCCTCACAAAGACCTCGACAACCGCTGCTTCGTCCTGATCCCCCTCTGCGAACTCAATTGCAATCTGATTCATCCACGGCTCCTAATCCCCATCTCCAAACTCCTTGACAACCTCGACTGTGAAGGGAAGGTTAAGGAGATAGATTAATTCGCCTGTGTATTGGCTGAAGTTGTGCGGTGGGAAGAAGTATTGTGATGACAAAATATCTTGAGAAGTAAAATCACTGCAATGGCCAACGCACTCCGTGCGCGGGCCATTGCAGTTTAGGATGCATGCCCAATCCAATTTCAAAAAATCTTGCCCAACTTGTAGAATCTGTGGAAAAGGAGTGAAAATTCTATCCTCCACTTGTAGAGGAACTTTCATGTATTTATTTTCATTTGTTGAGTAAGTCAATAAAAAATTTTTTCACACATCCTCTCTCCACTTGAGTCACAACTATAAAAGGGTTTTGTCAATTAAAAATCGATTTTATCATACAGCTCCCTGATATTTTAGAAATCCAATCGAGATTGAAGCTCATTCAATAAAAGTTTTATATACCTATTTTATGATTTTTCTACTATTCAAATACATGTTAAATATTGAACTGAAGTAAAATGAAATTGGATAAAAGTTTGTTGCTACAGTGCTGTAATACATGGGTATATGAAGAATCATAAGGAAAATGAATCCAAAAAATTATTTTTCTTTTTTAAAACATGGTTATTATACAAAAACAACAATAGCAAAATTCAATCTATAATATCAAATCTGTCTTTTCTATTATTCCATTTTTTTTCAGTTAATTTCTGAATGTTTAATAGCTTAATGTCTTTACCTCCGCCTCTTCCATTTATTAACTAAGATTTGAAGTTTCTTGCGACATCTAACATGTACACAAGAGAACCAATAGTGGTTCATTTGTGGGAAAGTTTGTACCAAATTTCTATTTATGCCGAGAAACATAAGATTCACTGGCAAGGTGGCCATTTATCTCCACGCTCCTTTTGCTATTCCACATCTCCCTCCTTTTTCACAAGAGCTTCCATAAGCTAGCCAAGAGTAATAGTAATAGGGACACAACACTTTTACATATTTCGTTCCGCCTTCTTTGTTAATTCCTATAACTACAGTTACCTCTTTTTTAGCTTTGTCACAATACGTTTTAATTACTTTTTCTCTTTCTACGTTGCTCATTTCTACCTCCTCAAATTTGCCACTCACTTTATACTTTAATTTTATAAAGCTCAACTTTGACACGGGGGATTCGAGCTTTCCCTTGTGTCACAACGGTTTTCACGGGATTTTGAATAATGGATGTATCACTACAAATTGACATATCTCCTCATCACTACTACACTTACATGGCTCTT
>JALXCE010000240.1 GCA_026991055.1 Caldifarciminota bacterium
CCTCGATTACGGCGAAGAGGAAAAGCGCGCAGTAATCGAGGTCATAAACTCAGGGTGGATAACCCAGGGACCAAAAACGGAAGAGTACGAAGAAAAGCTCGCTCAGTATTTCGGCGTCGATTACGCCATTGCCACAAGCTCCGGCACCACTGCACTTCATCTCGCATACTTGTCAGCAGGGATTAAACCCGGTGACAGGATACTCGTTCCTTCCCTCACTTTTGTCGCAACAGTAACACCACTCATCTGGATAGGCGCTAAGCCTGTTTTTGTGGATATCCATTCACTCAAGTACCCAAATATCTCACCTGACGAAGTTGAGCGAAAAGCCCGCGGTGCAAAGGCTGTGGTCTTTGTTCATTATGCCGGTTTTTACAGGTTTATCGATGAGGTAAAGGATATCGCAGATAGATACGATCTCATCCTCATTGAAGATGCATCTCATGCCATTGGAACAAAAGTAGAGGGCAAATTTGCCGGAACATTTGGCCTGGTCGGTGCGTTTTCCACATTTACAAACAAAAATCTCTCAACCGGGGAGGGTGGTTTTCTGCTCACAAACGATGAAAAAATTTACGAGAAAGCAAAGCTTTTGAGGTCTCACGGCCTTACAACCTCGAGCTATTCCAAGTTTACACGGGGTGACACCTTATACGATGTTGTTGAAATTGGATACAACTACAGGATCACAGAAATTCAGGCTGCCCTGGGAATCGTCCAGTTAGAGAAGCTCAGGGAGAAAAATGAAAAGAGACGCAGGCTTGTGAGACGATATCGTGAAATCTTATCCGATAAGGTGCTGATCCCCTTTGATGATTATGAAAATTCGGCAAATTATATTTTCCCGGTTGTACTACCTGATGGGGTTTCAAGAGATGAGGTGGTGCACAAGCTCGTTGAAGCAGGCATTCAGACATCGGTTCATTATCCGCCTGTTCACAAATTTAGCGCCATGAGATCAAGGTTTGGAGAGCTCAATCTTCCTGTCACTGAAGAATTTTCCTCTCGTGAGCTCACCCTTCCCCTATACCCTGCCCTGAGCGAAGAAGATGTTTCATTTATAGCGGAAACCCTACTCAAGGCACTTTGAGGTGTGAGCCTGTTCGAAAAATCTCAAATCCATTAATTTTTATTGAAAAATTTTCCCCCACCTATTGCCTCCCCCCACGCACAAAGTGCGTGGGGGGAGGAGGGGGAATTTTCGAACACACACTTGAGGTGTTCAAAAATTCCAACCTCCCGCAGTAAAATTTAGGTATGTTTAAGGTCGCTACGTTCAATGCAAATTCCATCAGGAGCAGGATGCATATTGTTAAAAGGTGGATTGAGAAAGAATCCCCCGATGTGCTCGCTATCCAGGAAACAAAGGTTGTGGATGAGCTCTTTCCAAAAGAGGAATTCGATAAGATAGGATACTACGTGGTTTTCCGCGGTCAAAAAGCCTACAGCGGTGTGGCAATTGCAAGTAAATGGCCCATTGAGGATGTGCAGTACGGTTTCGACGATGAGCCCAGAGACGAATCACGACTCATCAAAGGAGTGATCAAAGGCATTCCCATCGTTAACACTTATGTCCCCCAGGGCAAAAAGATCGATCACCCAGATTACCAGTACAAGCTGAGATGGTTCAGGAGACTCAGGGAATATTTCTCGCGACATTTTTCACCGGACGAGCCGCTTCTATGGATGGGTGATATAAACGTCGCTCCCACGGAGATTGATGTCACGAATCCCAAGACCAAGCTCAAACACGTGGATTTCCATATTGATGTGAGAAAAGAATTCCAGAAGACCCTCGAGTGGGGATTTATTGACGTGTTTAGAAAGCACAGGCCCAATCCCGGAGAGTTTACCTACTGGGATTATCGTGTCCCCAAAGCCCTTGAGAGGAACATCGGATGGAGAATTGATCACATCCTTGCGACCAAACCTCTTGCCGATAAATCTGTAGATGCCTACGTTGACAGGGAGCCGAGGGCGTGGGAGAAACCCTCAGACCACACCTTTCTCGTTGCCATCTTTGATGTCTGAGAGATAGAAAAGGTGAGCAAAGGAAGAGGTATCTGAGGAACCAAATCCTTTTATGGGGGAGCTAAAAACAGTTCCCAGCTTTGCGGCCACTGCCTCTTCAATTTTTTCATCAGATGGGATTAGAAGAATAGCGAGGAGTTCGGCAAACTCAAGCAGGTAGTCAATGTGCCAGTGTTTTCTCACAGGACCATTTATGTAACGCGGAATTCTCGTATCAAACCCCTTCATAGCACTTCCCACGTAAAGGTAAATCCCGGGCTTAAAGTGAAATTCTCCCAATCTACCGACCCTTATTTTCCTTGCCGAGGGTAACTTGAGAAAAAGGATGTATGCTCCTCTACCCTTCAAGCTGGACAATGTCTCCAACCTCAGCTCCGAATTTCTCCTTTGCGCTCCCTTCCCTCACTGAAATTTCAAGCATGTCGTAAGAGTCAATAATCGCAAGTGCCTGGCCTTTATTAACATCAAAATACGAGTTTACAAGCGGAATTTCGACACCTTTGAAAATCACCCTTTTACCAGATTTCACAAGCTCACGGGGAATATTCGTCACAAGATTCCCGAAGTAATCGATGTAAATAACTTTCCCTTTGATCCAGCCTTTCTCGATTTCCGGTTTCGGTAACCTGATCTTTATCGGGTCTGTGATGCGAGGTCCGAGTTCCTCGGGTGGTTTCCCGTGAAGGAGCATGCCAAGTGCCGGAGCAAATAAATCCCTGCCGTGGAACGTTGAAGACTCCGGTTTTATGTTTTCAATAGCATAGACATCAGCATCATCCAGAATCGGGGAGAGAACTCCATTGTCGGGTGCCACGAAAAATCTTTTGTCTTTCACTGCGGCAATTGCCCGACGATTAGAGCCCACACCCGGGTCCACGACAATGAGGAAATGGGTATCCTCTGGAAGCCATCTTAAAGCATACGAGAATATGAAAGTGGCAGCTTTGATGTTGAATTGTGGCACATAATGGGTGATGTCAATAAATTCCACCTCATTCACAAACCTGAAAATCTGTGCCTTCATCACTCCCACGTAAGGGTCCTGTAGTCCGAAATCAGTGATTACTGCAACCTTATTTTTTGGGCTCATAGAGATGGAACGAACTCAGGATGATTTCCATTCTGATGATAAACTGGAGCTTCTCGTTTCTATCCGGGGCAAAAACACCCATGTCAAACATGTAGAAATTGTCGTTGAGATTGAATGCGATGGTCTCAAAGGGCCCCCCGAGGTATTCTTTATCATTCTGCCAGATTCCGAAAATCTTGATGGCAGGCTGCCCAACAAAGGTGGTATCCTTGACCCTAAGGTGCTCTTTATAGACATAGTCTCCGTCGTAGTACTTCGCAGTGAGTTTGTTCCTGAGCCTTATGATCTCATCGGCATCAAAAAGGCGAGGTGCGTTTTCGTGGTAGAAGAACATAAACCTATCCGGATAGTGCTTTGCAATACTGACAAAATTGGTGTCCTGAACCACATAAGCCCATCCCATGGGAAAATCGAAGGTGAAGCCGTATTTTTCACCGAACTCTTTTGAAAACTTCTTGTTGTGCCCGGCAAAATAGGCTTTCTTTCGAAGTATGGCACGGTATCTTTTTAACATCTCACCCAAAATGTAGTCCTTCTTTTCATAGATAAAACTCCAGAGAGCAGTCTCGTCGGATGAGATCACACCTAAAATTGCGTCACCTTCCTGATAGTAGTTTTTTACAAGATAGATTCCAGGTTGCCGCTCACCAAATATTTGCTTGAAGATGGGATAGTCCGGTGAGTTATAAGTGGAAAGGAAAATCACGTTTTTGTAGCCCTTAAAGGGCTCAAACTGGTCGTAGGTGACAGGGTAGGTGATGAAAAGTGGCTCAGGATGAGGTGTATAAAAGGTGTCCGAGAGGACACTCTGAAGGAATTTGGCCTCTCTCAGGGCACCATCGTAAACAATTACCACCTCATTTGCCTTTCCTCTGGCAAAACGTTCGATCTTTGTGCATGATGTGAGACCAAGGACTATGACTAATGCGAGTAACGCTTTCTTAACCAACATAGATCACCTCTCCAATCTTTTCGTTTTCCAGTGTTTCTTTAATAACTCGATTTTGTGGTTTTGTCAAAAATGGGTCAAAGGCAAGGATTTTCTCCACCTCTTTTTTGGTCTGCTGGATGATTTTCTGATCCCTAATGAGGTTAGCGATTCTAAATCTTGGGATTCCGTGCTGTTTCGTGCCGAAAATCTCACCGGGGCCCCTGATCTCGAGGTCAATTTCCGCTATCTTAAAGCCGTCCGTGGTCTCGACCATTGCCTTCAGGCGCTTCTTCGCGTCCTCGCTGACCTTTGATGGAGTGATGAGTATGCAGTAGCTCTTCTTCGAGCCTCTTCCAATGCGACCGCGCAGCTGATGGAGCTGGGCAAGTCCAAATCTCTCGGCGTGCTCGATTATCATAATGGTGGCATTGGGAACATCTATGCCAACCTCAATAACAGTGGTGGCAACAAGGATGTGAAACTCCCCGTTTCTGAATTTTCTCATTACCTCTCCACGCTCGTCCTTTTTCATCTTTCCATGTATCAGGCCGATATTTATACCTTCAGGGGCGATTTCGGTGAGTTTTTTGTAAAGCTCAGTTGCTGCCTCGGCCTCGAGTTTTTCGGATTTTTCTATCAGAGGCGCGACCACGTATGCCTGGTTGCCTTTTTTCACCTCATCAAAAAGCCACGAATATACCTTGTCCCTGCGGCTCTCTTTCACCCATTTTGTCACCACTTTACCACGACCCGGTGGCATTTCATCAATTATTGAGACATCGAGGTCTCCATAGATGGTGAGCGCAAGGGTCCGCGGAATAGGCGTTGCAGTCATCACAAGAAAGTGGGGAGATTTGTTTTCAAAACCTTTCTCAAGCAACTTCGCACGCTGAAGGACCCCAAACTTATGCTGCTCGTCAATCACGGCAACGGCAAGCTTTTTAAATTCAACATCTTCCTGAATAAGGGCATGGGTGCCGATTACCACCTCCGCATCTCCCATTTTTATCCTTTCAATGGCAAGCTGCTTGTCCTTTTTCCTCATTTTCCCAAGCAGCAGAGCCATCCGAACGTTCAGCGGGAAAAGGTACTCACTCATAACGAGAAAATGCTGCTCGGCGAGAATCTCAGTTGGTGCCATCATAACGGCCTGATAGCCGTTCTCCACGGCGACCAGCATTGTATAGAGGGCAACCACGGTCTTGCCGCTTCCCACATCCCCCTGAAGCAGCCTGTGCATGGGGGTATTTTTTGAGAGGTCATCCGTGATCTCTGAGATCACTCGTTTCTGGGCCCCCGTAAGTTCAAATTTCAAAGATTCCACGAACTTCTTCGTCAGTTCATTTTTTACCTCAAGGGGAATGCCAAGGCCCTTTGATTCGACGCGCTTTTCCAGCAATTTGATGTAAAAGTAAAAAAGCTCCTCAAAAACAAGGGTTGTTCTCGCAAGTCTTGCCTGCTTAAGCTCATGAGGGAAATGGAGGAGGCGAATTGCCTCTTTTCGTGTGTAGAGGCCAAATTTGTTGCGAATATAATCTGGCAGGGTTTCCGGTATCTCGTCCCCGATCTTCTCTAACACATCCATGATAAGCCTTCTCACAAACCTTGGCTTTAGGCCCTCGGTGGAGGGATAAACGGGAACAAGCATCCCTGCCATTATCCTGTTACCCTGCGGATGTGCTTCGTCAATTATTTCGTATTCGGGGTGGTAGATTACTTTTGTCCCTCGATAGACATAAACCTTTCCCGAGGCAATGACCTGGTCATTTTTATTAAAAACTTTGTCTATGCCTTTGACGTTCCTCCATACAAGCTCCATCCAGTCGGTCCCATCACTGATGATTACGGTGAAAACTAAATTTCCGCGAACCTTTTTGATCCCCTTTGTGAGGACCTTTCCAGCCACGGTAACCTCTGCTCCACGCTTTACATCGTGGATAGGGGTGATGTTTCTCCTGTCAATGTACCTTCGAGGGGCAAAATAGAGGAGGTCGAGCACAGTGGTTATACCAAGCCTCTTAAAGAGCTGGGCACGTTTGGGGCCAACTCCTTTGAGATAACGTACCTCCATCCTTAAAAACTCAAGGACATCCATCGTTCAAATGATAATGCAATCTTCAAAGAGTAGCCACTCGGCTTTAAAATTCACCCATGAAGATCGACATTGTTGTGGTGGCTGCCGGTAAAGGTACTCGCTTTGCCGGCGATAAAATTTTTTATGAAGTATTTGGCAGGCCGCTAATATTCTACACATTGGCCAATCTCTTTCGGGCCCACAGGTTCAGGAAAAAAATTCTCGTGCTGAACGAATCTGGCATAGAAAGGGCCGAAAAAGAACTCGTTCCCAATTTCCCCGACTTAGAGATTGTTAAAGGAGGAGCTGAGAGAACCCATTCGGTGCTGAACGGAGTCAAGAGGGCCGAATCTGACTATGTCCTGATTCACGACGGGGCAAGGCCATTTGTGCCTCAGAAGGTGGTAAAAAACGTTATAAGGGCACTTGTGGGATGGCCCGCTGTCACACCTGCTGAGCCTGTGAGAGACACACTCAAAAACTTCGAAGGAGATTTTGTCTTCAAGAGTGTTCCGAGGTCGGAGCTAAAATCTATTCAGACCCCTCAGGGATTTGAAAGGGAACTGATACTTGAAACCCTCGAGATAGCTGCAGAAGAAGGAGTCGTTTACACAGACGAGACCACACTGGTGGAAGAGTTGAAAGGGATTAAAACTAAATTTGTAGCTGGGAGTCCCTTGAATTTTAAGGTAACTTTCAGGGAAGACATGGAACTTGTGGAGAGGATTCTTATGAAAAATTTAAGGGTTGGCTTTGGATTTGATATTCACAGGTTTGAGGAGGGGAGAAAGATGGTCCTTGGCGGCGTTGAGCTGCCACTTCCTTATGGTTTGAAGGGACACTCTGACGGTGATGCTGTGACACACGCGGTCATCGATGCACTGCTCGGTGCCTCAGGACTTGGGGACATTGGTGAATGGTTTCCCGATACTGATGAAAAGTACAAAGACATCAAAAGCACCATACTACTCGAGAAGGTGATTGAAGAAATGACCGGCAAAGGATTCTATCCGGTCAATCTTGATATTGTGGTCGTAACTGAGAAACCTAAGATCGTTAAATTTAAAGAGGAAATCGTTAAGAATCTTGGTAAGATTTTAAAGATGCCTTCCTCAAAGATATCTTTAAAAGGGAAGACTGCAGAAAAGATGGGATTTGTCGGCAGAGAGGAAGGTCTTGCTGTGATGGCAACAACCCTTGTAATGGAGGTAGGCAATGAGACCAGTTGACATTATTAGAAAGAAAAGGGATGGCGGGAAGCTAACACCCGAAGAGATCAATTTCATGATTGATGGGTATGTTAAGGACGAAATTCCCGATTATCAGATGAGTGCACTTCTTATGGCAATCTATTTCCAGAATATGGACTTTGAGGAGACACAGGTACTAACTGAGGCGATGATCAGGAGCGGAGAGACTGTAAATCTTTCACACATAAGTGGCCCGAAGGTTGATAAGCACTCAACAGGTGGAGTGGGTGACAAAATATCTCTGATTCTTGGCCCACTTGTTGCTTCTGTTGGAGTGGTGGTCCCAATGATCTCGGGTCGTGCCCTCGGGCATACCGGTGGGACACTGGACAAGCTGGATTCCATTCCCGGATACCGCACATCAATTCCAGTTGAGGAGTTTGTTGAAATTCTATCTGAAGTTGGAATTTCAATCATCGGGCAGACCGAGGAACTCGTTCCCGCTGATAGAAAGCTCTACGCTCTGAGGGATGTGACGGCCACTGTGGAGAGCATTCCTTTGATCACGTCGAGCATCATGTCAAAAAAGATAGCAGAGGGTATTGATGGATTGGTTCTGGATGTGAAAACCGGTTCAGGCGCGTTTATGCGGAAGATTGAGGATGCAAGGAGGCTTGCTAAATCCATGGTTGAAACGGGGAAACTTATGGGTAAAAAGGTAGTGGCTCTTATTACAAACATGGATCAGCCACTTGGAGAGGCTGTGGGAAATGCAGTGGAAGTGGTTGAATCGGTAAAAGTTTTGAAAAATGAGGGACCTCGTGATGTTAGGGAGCTTTCCATTGCCCTTGGTGTGGAGATGTTGCTCATCGGGGGAATTGCAAGATCAAGGGACGAGGCGAGAAAGATGCTTGAAGATGCCCTTGAGGACGGCAGGGCTTATGAAAAATGGAGGCAGATGGTCTTTGCGCATGGTGGTGATCCAGATGCTGTGGAAAAAGAGGATTTCGTGAAGGTGAAGGGAACTTACCTCGTGAAGGCCGGAAAATCCGGCTATCTTGCGAAGTTTGATACACTCAAGGTGGGGCTTGGCGCTACGGTGCTCGGTGCAGGCAGGTCAAAGAAGGAGGATGAGATTGACCATAATGTAGGAATCATGGTGCTGAAAAAGGTGGGAGATCAGGTGTCAGAGAATGACGTTATCTTTGAAGTGCTCTACAACGATGAATCTAAGCTGCAGGAGTGTCTCGGTTACCTTGAAAGTTCGTTTTCTATCAGTGACTCTAAACCAAATTTACCAGAACTTATTTTTGAGAGGATAGAATGACACACAAAAAGATTGGATTTTTCGAAGCATTTTCCATAGGTGTAGGAGGGATGGTAGGTGGTGGCATCTTTGCTGTTCTTGGCCTTACCATTCTTCTTGCCCATGGTGCAGCATTCATAGCTTTTATAGTCGCGGGGCTCATCGCTCTAATCACCTCCTACTCTTATGCGAAGTTGTCAGTCAGGTTCCCCAGTGAAGGTGGCACAATAGAGTTTATCACCAAGGCCTTCGGAACGGGACTCTTTTCTGGATGGATAAACGTATTACTGCTATCCAGCTATATCATCATGATGTCCCTTTATTCTTATGCATTTGGAAGCTATTCCGCTGCACTGTTCTTCGGAAAGGAGGTTCTCCTTGCCAAGCAGCTTTTTATCGTGGGTGTGGTGCTGGTGTTTACCCTGATAAATCTTCTCGGCGCCTATGTTACAGGTAAGGCTGAGGACCTCATGGTTTTCCTTAAAATTCTCATTCTGCTTGCATTTGCAGTTGTTGGATTCATCACAATTAAGGTTGACCGGCTCGAGCCACAAAACTGGGCGCCGATGCTTAATATCATAACCGGTGGGCTAATCATTTTCCTTGCCTACGAAGGATTTGAGTTAATTGCAAATACGGCCCAGGATATTGTGAATCCAGTCGAAACTCTACCAAAGGCATTTTATGCTTCGGTTGGATTCGTTATTGCTCTTTACGTGCTTATTGCCATTGTCGCTGTTGGAAATCTCACCTATGACCAGGTGGTTAAATACAAGGATTATGCCCTTGCTATTGCCGCTGAGCCTTTCTTCGGTAAAGCTGGATTCATCATTATCGGCATTGCTGCGATGCTTTCCACTGCTTCGGCCATCAACGCAACACTTTACGGCAGTGGAAGAATTAGCTATTTAATTACAAAATATGGCCAGTTGCCCCGAACTTTCGGGAAGAGGATCTGGAAAGGTGGATACGAAGGAATTGTAATCCTTGGAGTTATCACGATAATTTTTACACTTTCCACTAACCTTGAAAATATTTCAGTTGCTGGCAGTCTCGGATTCTTGATCGTATTTGGTCTTGTTAATCTTGCCAACTACAAGCTGAGCAAATTGACCGATTCCAACAGATGGCTTCCAATGCTGGGCTTCCTTCTCTGCCTTGCCTCCGCTCTTGTCCTTGTGGGGTACAATTTGAAGCAAAATCCGTCATCTCTGAAAGCCGCGACAATATTTATAGTGATATCCTTCCTATTTGAGGCCGCCTATGAGGCAATAAGTGGAAGAAGGATGAGGTATTACGTTGACTGGAAGCTTGAAGAACGTGAGCATTTTATCAGGAGGGTTGAAAGATTTATCCCGTCAATCATCAAGGGAATAAAGAAAGAAGTGAGGGATGGTGAGGTTTACATGCTTCATCACCTTGCAAGGGGTGAAAAAGAGAAGGCATCCACTGTTGACCTTGTGGTTTTTACAGACCAAAAGATGAGCGATGAAGAAAAAGAGAAGACCGTGGCAAAGATAATGAAACATGCCCAGCTGAAGAGTTACCATCCTGTGAATATTGAAATCAGGCCAAGAGAAGAAAAAGAAGATGTCCAGAAAGAACATAAAGAACTTAAAAAGGTGGCTTGAGGGGAGCTTTTAATGTAACTGGGATGAAATTCCTTTAAAGAAGTCTATTTGACAGGTCTGGAGGGTGGGGATTATGATAAACCCAATGTTGGGGTCTATTTTTTCTTATACCTTCCTTGCATGGCCCTTCTGGTGGCATGGGGGCAAATAGTACCCCCATGCGAATAATTCTACCCAGATAACATACTCATACCCCTATAAAAATCCCAAAAAGGAGGTTGTACTATGGCTAATTTCCCGAGAAAAGTATATCTTGAAGAAGTACCTAAAAGATGGTACAACATAAAAAGTGATCTTCCGAGGCTCCCGGAGCCACCGCTCAATCCTCAGACAAGGGAGCCCATAAAGCCTGAGGACCTGAGTGCTATCTTTCCTGACTCGCTTATAGAGCAGGAAGTCTCTCTCGAGCCCACAATCGAGATACCGGGGCCTGTTTATAAAGTGTACGAAATGTGGAGACCCACACCCCTGTTTTATGCTGCTAACCTGCGCGAAAGGTTAGGGCTAAAGGCCCATATATTTTACAAGTACGAAGGCACATCTCCTCCGGGTAGTCATAAGCCAAACACTGCAGTGGCCCAGGCATACTACAACAAAATGGAGGGTGTAAAAAGGCTAACCACAGAGACAGGGGCCGGGCAATGGGGCTCCGCCCTTGCCTTCGCTGGCTCCCTATTTGGCATTGACGTAAAAGTTTATATGGTGAAGATCAGTTACATTCAGAAACCCGGTAGAAGGATTCTCATTCAGAGTTATGGAGCCCAGATTATACCAAGCCCGAGCAATGAAACTCCACCAGGAAGGCATATTCTTGAGCAGGACCCGGACAGCCCCGGGAGTCTTGGTATTGCAATAAGTGAAGCTGTTTATGAGGCTGCCAATTCAAAGGATACGAATTATTCTCTTGGCTCGGTGCTTGATCACGTTCTTCTCCATCAAACAGTAATCGGACTTGAGGCAAAGAAACAGTTTGAGAAAATTGGTATCTATCCCGACGTGCTTGTTGGCTGTGTGGGTGGAGGTTCAAACTTTGGAGGATTCACTTTTCCGTTTATTGGAGATAAGCTCAGGAGTGAGAAGAAAGACCTCAGGGTAGTGGCAGTTGAACCCAAGGCATGTCCTACTCTGACAGAGGGCAAATATGATTATGACTACGGTGATACGGCAAAACTTACACCTCTTCTAAAGATGTTCACACTGGGGTATGAATTTGTGCCCCCTCCAATTCATGCTGGTGGACTTCGTTATCACGGAATGGCTCCACTTGTTAGTTTATTGCACAAGGATGGTGTGATCGAAGCTCGTGCCTATCATCAGACTGAGGTATTTCAGGCAGCAATTGAATTTGCAAGGGCTGAAGGAATCCTGCCTGCTCCCGAATCTGCTCATGCAGTTAAGGCTGCAATAGATATTGCAAAAGAAGTGGACGACGAGATTGTCATTGCTTTCAACCTATCGGGACACGGTTACTTTGATCTATCGGCTTACGATGCCTTCTTAAAGGGTGAGCTAAAAGACGTTTGAAAGGGATAAAAGGAGGGGGTGGTGGTTCTATAAGCCGAGTTCTGTTCCCGCTGTAAGGCGGGCGGTGGTCATTTGTCTTGGGTGCCGGTTACCCGACGCCTCCCTGCGGCCTACCCGGGAGTTCATGGGAGCGGGCCACTCCCGTACCCTCCCTGTTTGGCCTTGCTCCGGGTGGGGGTTGCCAGCACTCCAGGTCACCCTGGAGCCTGGTGGGCTCTTACCCCACCGTTTCACCCTTGCCTGGCATAAGCCATCGGCGGTCTCGTTTCTGTGGCCCTATCCGTAGCATCAGGGTCTCCCCTGATGCCCCTGGGGATTACCCAGCACCCTGCCCTCTGGAGCTCGGACTTTCCTCCCCGCGTAATCGCGAGGCGACCACCCGAACCACCACCCCTATATTTACTAATTACCTTGTTCTTCCATGTCAAGCCCTTCGAAGCAATTTCGGAAATGGCTCCTCAGTCTTCCGTTATTCACGGTGATGAACAATGTACTATTCTGTGATCCAGGTTATTCACCCTTCCTTGTGGAATCCAGGGCAGAATGGGGAAATTATATTCGGCAAAACTTGTATTCATACATTTTTCCATTCTCCCCTAACCCCTCTTTCCAAAGGAAGGAGGGGAATTTCCAAGGTTTTTCAAACAAGTTCAGGCCATCGAAAGGGCCTGCAAAGAATAAATACCTGATGCACTCAATCACACATGCTGTTTATTGGTGATCGGGATTTTACCACAACCTTGCCACTTTCCTGATAGAGGAAACATCGGTGCTAATCTTAGAACGAGATAATTACGGTCAGATGGATAAAGTCACTAAAAATAGGAGATTGCTATTCCCCGAGGATGAAGCTACGCACCTCTTCCTGAATTTTCTGAAACCTTTCTGGATTCAGCTTGTAGTAAGAGAAATTTTTCACCCTTTTCTTATCAACCAATCCCGCACGCCAGAGCACACCTAAATGTGCAGAGCACACCGAATGTGAAAGTCCCATCTCTTTTGCAATCTCATTTACCGATTTGAATTCGTTGGCGATAAATTTCAGGATTTTTAGCCTGGTAATGTGCCCCAGCGCTTTCGTGTAGTGCTCAATCTTCTTATGATATTCGGAATAAATCATTCCCTCCATGACAATTCAGAGAAAAACTTAAGTTTTATTAATTATAAAGTATCCCTCCGCCATTTGCCAGCAAAATAGAGACGATTTTCAAGGCATCTAAAGTTGTTCATATTTTTGAGATTTCAGAAAATTTTCTTCAGCTCAAGGCCATCGCGCAAATCCAGCAGAAGTATTAAAAACTGCCCCGGAGAACTTTTCTAATATTGATTATCCAATGTCTCCTGGCGATTCGAAATTAAGGACTTCCACATCCTTTAAAATCCGTGAAACCAGCCCTTTTAAAACCTTTCCCGGGCCTACTTCGACGAACCTCATCACCCCAAGTCTGTGGGCCTCTTCGATAGACTCGACCCATCTCACACTACCCGTAAGCTGATTTTTCAGTGCATCCTTGATCTCATTTACATCTGTTGTGGCCTTTGCCGTGAAGTTTGGAATCACCGGTACCTCGGGATCTTTGAATTCCACACTCTCAAGAAATTCTGCGAATTCCCGGGCAGGCTCTGCCATCAGTGGGCTGTGGAAAGCAGCGGAGACCCTAAGGGGCACAACTCTTTTGGCTCCCGCTTCTTTTAGAAGTTTCATGGCCTCTTTTACAGCCTCGATCTCTCCTGAAATTACAATTTGCTCGCGAGAATTTATGTTTGCAACAACCACACCGTTCACCTTTTCAAGAATTTCCTCGATTTCTTCAATGGATTTCTTACTTATCACTGCTGCCATGGTTCCGGGGTATTTTGCTCCTGCCTCTGACATCAGCTCACCACGTCTTCTCACAACCTTTAAGCCTGTTTCAAAATCAAACACACCTGCAGCGTAGAGGGCAGTAAATTCTCCAAGACTGTGGCCAAGGGTAACGTCCGGTCTCATACCCTTTTCATTCTTCAGAAATTCAAAAGCTGCGGCACCAGCTATGTACAATGCCGGCTGCGCGTTTTTAGTCTCTGTAAGCTCTTTTTCGGGTCCCTCAAACATCAGTTCAGTAATGGAAAAGCCCAGAATTTCATTTGCCCTTTCCATCAGCTTGCGCGCTTCTGGATACTCATCGTAAAGTTTTTTACCCATTCCCACATACTGTGAACCCTGTCCAGGGAACATAAAAGCTGTTTTCATGTCATCCTCCTTTAAAGTACTTCTTTCAAAACAAACCCTTTGAGATAAAAACTCTCAGGGAATCCGGTTAAAATGGGATGGTCCTTTGCCTGGATTAACTTTTCTAAAACATAAAACTGCCTTCTCTGATTCCTTGCTGCCTGATAAAAGCTATCAAGCAGGTCTTCTTCATCCACATACTGTGAGCATGAAAATGTGAATACCACCCCGCCGGGCTTTAATACCCTCAGAACTCCATCATGAAGCCCGATATAACCTCTGATAGCGTTCTCTTTTGAGCGTCTTTTGTGGGTAAAAGCCGGTGGGTCCACGATTATCAGGTCAAATTTTTCCTGTGAAAATAGCATCTCATTTAAGAAATCATCCACCTCTTTGTGAAATGTGATTACCCTATTGGGGTCGAAACCGTTTAATTTGACATTCTCTTCAAGGAGTTTGATGGCCGTGGAGGAGCGGTCTACGGCAAACACCCTTTCAGCCCCGGCCTGCAGCATGTTAAGAGTAAACCCACCTGTATAGCTATAGAGGTCAAGAGCTTTCTCAACACCCTTTGCGTATTTTCTCACGATTGCCCGATTTTCCCTCTGATCCAGGAAAAATCCAGTTTTCTGCCCGTTCTCAATATCTACAAGAAACTTGAGGCCGTTTTCCTCAATTTCTATGGGGCCGGAAAGCTCACCATAAACAAGTCTTTTAATCGGCTGGAGCCCCTCGTCATTGCGTTTTAATGAATCGTTTTTCTCATAAATGAACGCAGGATTAAATACATCCACGAGTGCATTAATCATTTCTCGCTTTTTCTTCTCTACACCGAGGGAGAGAATCTGAAAGACAAGACCGTCTCCATATTTATCAACGATGAGACCGGGTAGATAGTCAGACTCACCAAAGACCACACGATACGCCGAAGCGCCGGGATAGATAGATTCCCGGTATTCCCTCGCCTTGAAAATCCGCTCTTTTATAAATGGATAGTCGAACTCAACGTAACTGCTGGAGTAAACTCTCAAGGCGAGCGTTGAATTGGGGTTAAAGAGGGCCGAGCCTACAAATTTACCCCTTGTCGTATAAACAAGGACAGAATCTCCAGGCCTTGCATCTCCTGTTTCAACAACTTTTTTGCTGTAAATCCATGGATGACCGAAGTAGAATTTCCCCTTAACTCTTACTTTTTCCATCTTTCCTCAAGCTCATCAAACTCGGGTTTCAGCCTTTTGTAAGTATCTTCCATAGCTTCTGGAATCACCTTTACATCGGCAATAACGGGCATGAAATTGGTGTCTCCGTTCCATCTTGGCACAATGTGGAGATGTACGTGCTGGTCAAAGCCAGCACCAGCCACTCGCCCGATATTCATCCCGATGTTGAATCCGTCAGGATCAAGCACTTTTCTGAGAATTTTAACCACTTCCTGACTAAGTATAAAAAGCTCGGTGACTTCCTCCTCTGTCAGGTGCTCAATGGATGGAACGTGTCTGTAGGGTGCGATCATCAAATGGCCACTATTGTAGGGAAAGATATTAATGATGACAAAAACATACCTTCCTCGAAATAGAATAAAGTTTTTCTCATCATCGTTCTCTGCGGGTTTTGTGCAAAAAATGCAGCCTTCTCCCTTTAAATCAGCCTGAAGGATGTATTTCATTCTCCATGGTGCCCAGAGTCTATCCATTTTTAACCTCCTCGCAGTTTGGCCTTTATTATAAGCTATGAGAGCCCCGG
>JALXCE010000241.1 GCA_026991055.1 Caldifarciminota bacterium
GAAACACCCACTGATGCTAAATGCACAGATGGGATTCGACCCGGTAACCAACAAGCCCAACTACAGGCTCGAGGTCGGAAAAATCGGGGAAAGCCATGCACTTGACATAGCGAAAAATTCCGGGATTCCAGAGGACCTGATAGACGAGGCAAAAAGCTACCTTGAGGGAATTGA
Organism: Caldifarciminota bacterium; assembly: GCA_026991055.1. Taxonomy (GTDB): domain Bacteria; phylum Hydrothermota; class Hydrothermia; order B15-G9; family WFZT01; genus WFZT01. The sequence goes on from JALXCE010000241.1 coordinate 175, forward strand.
CCAGGAGATGGCAGAGCTCACAAGGAAGCTCAAGGAAAGGGAGCGGGAGCTCCAGAGCCTTTTAAAAGAAATTCGGGAAAAGGAAAAATTCATCAAAGAACAGGAAGAAAAGATTACCCGGGAATCAAAAAGAAAGGTTCGCGCAATAGTTGAATCCCGTGAAAGGGAGATAAGAGAGCTTATCAAAACCCTCGACAAAGAGGTGAAAAAAGAGGCAAAGCTCAAGCGTGCACGCGAAATCAAAAAGACCCTTGAAAATATCCGCCAGGAAGTCGATATTTTTGAAAAGAAGGCTGAAAACCCGGAGGTCGGAAAAGTTTACAGAATAAAACCCTTTGGGTTTACCGCAGAACTGGTGGAAATAGTGGACAATAAAGCTTATGTAAGGGTCGGAAAAACAAAAATTGAGGTGCCTCTTGATTCACTCTACGAGGTGGTGTAGGTTTGAATAGAGATTTTATAGAGCGTGTACGCGAGGCTGTTGATGTAGTTGAGTACATTGGCAGATACGTCAATCTCAAGCCCAGCGGCAAGTCCTACAAAGGCCTTTGTCCTTTTCATCAGGAGAAAACACCTTCATTTTACGTCGATCCCGACAAAGGGGTCTATCATTGTTTTGGCTGTGGTGCATCCGGCAACATCTTCCGCTTTGTCATGGATATCGAGGGCTTAAGCTTCAGGGAAGCGGTTCTTAAACTTGCAAAAGAATACGGCATCGAGATTCCTTCATCGGAGGTGGAGCGAAAAACCTCACCGGTTTACGCTGCGCTTCAGTTTGCCGCTGATTATTATCACCAGCTCCTCATGTCACCCGAGGGCAAAGATGCCCTAAAGTACCTTTACACAAAGAGAAAAATAAAATCCCGCTCTATAGCCAATTTTAAACTGGGTTTTGCCCCACCTGATGGGAAATCCTTTGTGAATAGGGCAATTTCGAAAAATTTTGATAGAGCAACTCTCATAAGTGCCGGTCTTGCAAAGAAAACGGATTCCGGTGTTTTAATTGATTATTTCAGAAACAGGCTTATTTTCCCCATTTTCACACCGGGTGGGAATATTGTGGCTTTCGGTGGTCGCGCTCTGTCCGATGAAATTCAGCCCAAGTATTTAAATTCACCTGATAGTGAAATTTTCAAAAAGGGAGACATTCTTTACGGACTTTATCAGGCAAAAAGCACTATCCGGATGAAGGGCTTTGCGATAGTCGTTGAGGGATATTTTGACGTCATAAAAATGCACGAAGCGGGATTTTCCAATGCTATTGCTCCCATGGGAACAGCGCTCACGGAAAATCAATCCCTTGTCCTTAGAAGATACACAAAAAATGTTCTCCTGCTCTACGATGGCGACGAGGCAGGAAGAAAAGCAGTTGACAGGTCCATCCCCATACTCCTAAAAGCAGGTTTGAATGTCACCGTTTCACTCCTACCAGAAGGTGAAGACCCGGACAGTATAATCGACAAATTTGGTCCTGATGCTATAAAACACTTTCTTGACGAAGCTGAGGATTTCATTGATTATCAGTATAAAAATGCTGAACGTGTAAAGGATTCCCCTGCTCAGTTTAGCGAGGAAATTAAAGGGATTCTTAAAAACATTTACAGCATACCTGATGCCATCACAAGAGACGTTTATGTTTCCCGTCTTTCTAAGCTCTCCGGAATCCCTGTTGAATCCTTGAGAAACCAAGGGTTGAAATTTTTGGATGAACCACGTATTAATAAGAAGTCAAACAGGGTAGAAGTTAAGTTAACAGCGGATTTTATCATTCTTGCAAACATACTGAATAATCGCGAACTAATTGAGATTGTGGCGGAACTTTTTGATGAAGATGATTTTAGTGATTCCCTCTCAAAAGAATTGGTAAGAGCAATTAAAAAGGGGCTTGGGTACGAAGAAATAATGGCAGAAGGAAGTGAAATTTTGAGAGTTTCAGTAAGTGAGGCCATCCTCAAGGCAGGTAATATTAGCCGGAATTATAAACTTCTTGAGGAAAAGATCCGTTTCTGGAAATACCGCAAAGATTATCGTGAGGCCCGACGCAGATTTGAAGAGGCAAAAAAGGCAAACAATAAAGAAGAAATGGACTATTTTTTAAAAAGAATGTCCGAAATTAAGAAAAATTTGAGGGGAAAAGGAGGTCTTCTCTAAATGTCGGTTATAAAGATTAAAACCAAAAAAGAAGTTATTGAGGAAATTGTAAAGAAGCTCGATGGCCAGAAAAAGGTGACTTACGATACCGTGGTCAAGATGCTTCCTCCTTACTTTTCCCACAGCGAGATGATCGATGACATAATGGTCACCCTGATGGAAAACGGGATTGAAATTGTCGAAACCATAGAAAAGAAGAAGAAAAAGAAAAAGAAAGACGAAATCTCAGCTGATGATTACTTCCGTTCCGGCGACGACCCTGCTAAAACATACCTGAAGCAGATTTCCGACCTTGGACTCCTGACAAAAGAGCAGGAAGTCCAGCTCTCCAAGCAGCTTGACGATGCAAGAACAAACATAATGAAGATACTCTTCAACACAAAGTTTGGCCTGAATAAATTCATGAAGCTCGTTTATGAAACCGACAGGGGAATCACCCAGATCGAGGAGATCGTGCAGGTGGATTCCCAGTACTGGACCTCCAGACAGAAAAATAAGAAGGAAAAGGAGAGGGTCAATCGCGCCTTCAAGTCCATCAAAAAAATTTACGAAGAAATCCAGGTTTACTGGAATAAGAAGGAGCTAACCGATGAGGAGCGGGAAACCTTAGAAGCCCGCATGAAGTCCATTAGGAGGAAAATCGTCAATCTTAAGCCCCAGTTTAAGCGGGTAATTGCAATTTCCAAAGAGTTTGACGAAAAAGTTAAGAAACTCCGGGCACTCGAAAACAGGTATAAGAACTTTGAGGACAATGCTGCCGAGATCTGGATTCGCTCACGTGAGAACGGTGGGCTTGATAGCGAGAGTCGCAAATTACTGAATGGCATCTCGGAAAGGATGACAAAGATTCAGCAAGAGATACGGGCAATCGAAGAAGAGCTTGGCATGACTTCAGAGGAAGCCTTTGAAACATACAAAAAGATACGAAAAGAATTTAGAGACCTTGAGGATGCCAAGGCAAAGATGGTGGAAGGCAACGTCCGACTTGTTATCGGCATTGCCAAGAGATTCCTGAATAGAGGGCTCGAATTTCTTGATCTCATACAGGAAGGTAACGCGGGCTTGATAAAAGCGGTAGAGAAGTTTGACTACCGGAAGGGCTTTAAGTTCTCAACTTATGCCACGTGGTGGATCAGACAATCCATCACAAGGGCAATAGCTGATCAGTCGAGAACCATCAGAGTGCCGATTCACATGATTGAGACCATTACTAAAGTCTCAAGGGCATCCCGCGCTTTGATGCAGGATTTCGGTCGTGAGCCCACCGTCGAGGAAATTGCAGATTACCTCGACATGCCCATTGAAAAGGTGAAACAGGCAATAGATGCGGCAAAAGAGCCCATTTCAATTGACAAGCCTATTGGCAAGGAAAAGGACAACTTTGTTGGTGACTTCATTGTAGATGACCTTCAGAAAACCCCGTTTGAATATGCAAGAGAGAATCTTTTGAAGGAAAAGCTCGAAGAGGTGCTCGATACACTCTCCGCAAGGGAAAGAAAGGTCATCGAGTACAGGTTTGGCCTTGGTGACCAGCCACCGAAGACTTTAGAAGAGGTAGGCCAGATCTTCAACGTAACAAGGGAAAGAATTCGCCAGATCGAGGTGAAGGCTCTAAAGAAACTTCAGCATCCAATGCGAGCCTCAAAGCTCCGCATGTTCATCGAACCCCCGGAAAAACCGTGGTGATTTAGAAACTTAGGATATATTAGAAGAGAGGGGCGGCGCCCGAAGGGCGCCGCCCCTTATGGTTTCCTCAAATTGTCAATTTTTATGGCCAAAGACCATCATTGAAACCTTACCCATCAAAGAAAGATCAGAAATCCAACCCATCCACTCTTGAATTTTATAAACGGTGTGATTTTCGGGAAATAGTTAAAGACAGAAATCAGATTATTCCCAGTTCCTCGGCTTCCTGGATTACCTGTTTGAGGGATAAATTCTTTAGTGTGGATTCGATCTGTTGCTGGAGGTGGCTCCAGACAAGACGGGCAATGCAATCGTTTTTCCGATCACACTCATAGTTCTCCTCAGGGTCAAGACACTTTGCAAGTCCAATAGGGCCTTCGAGCCGTACGGCAATATCAAAAACTGATATTTCTTCCGGTGGACGGGCAAGTTTATAGCCTCCACCAGGGCCACGGACACTTTCAAGAATACCCGCCTTGCGTAATCTCACAAGTATCTGCTCCAGATACTGCTCAGGAATCCCTTGAGAGATCGAGATTTCCTTGGCAGATAGGGGAATTCCATCGTTTTGGGCTATGGTAATTGTAGCCCTTAATCCGTATAAAATTTTAGTCGATAGCTTCAGCATAATCCTGACTAATATGGTCAATTATTTTAATCGCAAACACCTCAAAGGTCAATGTGAGAGGAGCCTGTTCGAAAATTCATATAGGGGGAGTAATAGCAAAAGAGAAATTTCACCCAATAATCACTATTGAGCCTGCCATTATGCCACACAACCCCCTGAGGTATCTGCAAATAAAATAACTTCTAAT
>JALXCE010000242.1 GCA_026991055.1 Caldifarciminota bacterium
GTTTTAGGGCTTCGGTATAATTTTTGTTGTTATCAGGCATAGAAGTGACCTCCTTTAAGAGTTTTATAATCATCCACGTGGGGAGTTGTATTGTAAACATATATCAGGACGGGACATCCTGACCTCTCCCCGCAATGAATTTATGCGGGGAGAGGAAGTAATATTGAAAGCGAGCCCACATAATCAGGCTTTATCTTGAAAGTGATCTTTTTACGCCGCACTAACCTGAAATTTTACCCTCTCTAAACCTGTTCGAAAAAATCCTAAATTCTTTGATTTTTGAGGAAAAATTTACCCCCCACCTTGTTCCTCCCCCACGCACTTTGTGCGTGGGGGAGGAGAGGAGGGGGAATTTTCGAACAAGTTCACCCTATCTTGACAAACTTTACAAACTGGTTTACAATACAAACCAGTTTACGATAAAGGAGGATAAAAATGAATTGGTTAGTTTCCGCAATAATATTGCTTTCTGTGTTTCAGGCAAATCCTTATCGCTCTTCTTTCTGGGACCTTATTGAGGTTGATTCAGCGTGGAAATATTCGAAAGGAGACGCTGCTACACTCATTGGTATAATTGACATGGGATTTGATTTTTACCATCCGGATTTAAAGAGTTCTCTCAGGCCTGGTTACTTTGCAGATGGTGTTTACCATCCGGAAGTATACGAAGTTATTGCCCATGGAACAGCTGTCGTGAGTGTTATTCAGTCTCTCGCACCCAACTGTACCATCCTCACAGCTTCTACAGGTGTAATTGAGCACACACTCCTTAAACTTAAAAAAGAATATGAACTCCAACATCCTGGAGCCAGCTTAAAGGATTTTCAGTCAGAGATAATTAAACACTCGAACGAACTTTCTAAATTCGGGAAAGAATGGAAAAACTATGTAAACAGAACCACCTCTGAGGCAATTAAATATCTTGTGGACAGAGGTGTTAAAGTTATTAACATCAGCGCACTTCTGGATGACTGTCCTGTACTCGATTCAGCCTTTCAATATGCAGCTACCCATGATGTTGTAATTGTTATTGGAGCAGGAAACTCAAATATCAAATATGAAAATTATCCCGGGAAAGGCCTTTTAAATATCATTGTGGTCGGCGCCTCGACACTGAATGACGTTAGATGGGTTACACAAATTCCAGAGTTAAATATTAAGCAGGGCTCGAACTTTAGCTCTCGTTTGACCGTCGTTGCCCCCTCTGAATCATTAATCGTTGCAGAGCCCCATGAGACAAGATTTTACAAAGCCGACGATTCACCCTTTGGACCAGAAGATATGAAATTCTCCTCAATTCGAGATACAATCGAGTATGGAGCAACATCCATGGCAACGGCGATCGTTAGTGGTCTTGTTGCCTTAATTCGCTCTCTTAGGCCTGATCTTAGTGCAGATGAAGTTGTTTCAATAGTAAAAGAAGGAGCAAAAGATATAGGAGCTCCGGGATTTGACCAATATACCGGATTCGGTAGAGTAGATTTTGCAAAATCAATAGAAATTGCAAGGAGGATTAAAAATGAGAGATGTAAAAAAGCTTACAATGAGATCAAGAAGCATGTGGTGGATTGACGGTGTGGCAGAAATTGTAACAGGCACAATACTTGTTATATCTTCTGTCATCGCCCTTTTGCTCTCGTATCAAAGCCTTTCCAGAACCTATCGTTCTATACTTGTGGCTATTCAGATCGGAATTATATTTGCGGGGCCATACATAATCCGATGGCTAAAGGCTAAATATATTCAACCTGTTACTGGATATTTTAAACCTGATACACGGAAATCGAGCCAGGGTAAAATTATTTACATGCTCATTTTTGCTGTCTTAGGGATACTTTTTGCGTTTGCAGTAATCTCAGGCTCAATCTGGTGGGTGCCAGTTTCACTAATATCTCTATTTGTACTGGTTTTCACAGGAATTTACTGGAATGTACGTCGCCTGGTTTATCTTGGCATTATTGAGGCTATTCTACCACCAATCATTTCACTTCCATACAGGGGCGACCATGGAATAGTGGTTTCTCTTATTCTTATGGGTATTGTAATTCTTGTTAGTGGAGTGGTTACTTACATAAGATTCAAAAAGGAGTTTAATGTCGATGGGTGATAAAGATTTTTTCCGCGAAATTAAGGACATTGATAAGATTATACATGAGCCTTCTCGCCTTGCAATTATGGCTGTTCTTTATGGAGTGGAGGAAGGAGATTTTAAATTCCTTCTAAATATGACTGGATTGTCAAAAGGAAACCTCTCGGCCCATGTAAGTAAACTGGAAAACGCTGGCTACATCAAGGTGGAGAAAAAGTTTGTCGGCAAAAAGCCTCTGACTCTTTACAGCATTACGGAGAAAGGGAGGTCCGCCTTTGAGATTTATTTAAAAAATCTGGAGAGGATTACGTCAAGAATAACGGGGAAGGATTAGAAAATTACTGCCAATGCAAATTATCCCTAAACTAAGCCATACAGGTAACTTTTGACTGCTTCGAACATGTAACGGCCGTCCACACCGCCGAGGATTTCCTCGGAGCGCCTTTCTGGATGGGGCATAAGTCCCAGAACATTCCTCTTCTCGTTGGTTATCCCTGCGATAGCTTCAAAAGAACCGTTGGGATTCTCACCGTGATATCTGAAAACAACGAGATCGTCGATACTTTCACCCTCAGGCACAATGAATTTACCATCACTGTGGGCTATCGGCATGGTTACCACCTGCCCCTCTTCGTAAAGTGACGTGAAGGGTGTCGAGTTTGACACAACCTCAAGTTCCACGTTCTTGCAGATAAATTTCAGATTGTCATTCCTAATCAAAGCACCTTTGAGAAATCCTGCCTCGGTGAGAACCTGAAATCCGTTGCAGATACCGAGAACAAGCCCCTTCTCCTTCTCAACAAATTCGCGAAGCTCCTCTATCACAGGAGAAATTTTTGCAATTGCACCAGGACGAAGGTAATCTCCATAGGAAAAGCCTCCGGGGAGGATTACAAAATTGTACTTCTCACTCCATCCCCTCTCAGTATGGAAAATGAAATCGGAATCTATCCCAACAACTTCCCTCAAGACATAAAGGGTATCGTAATCACAATTTGTGCCCGGGAAAACGAATATGCCTGCTCTGGGCTTCATTCTTCTATCTGGATGGTGTAGGTGTGTAGAACAGGGTTTGCCAGGAATTTTTTAACAATCTCCTCAACCTTTTTCCTTGCTTCACCCTGATTACTGGCGTGTATTTTAAATTCGACTACTTTGGAAACCCTGGCATCCTGCACCCCAATTCCCAATCTGTTTATGGCCCTTTCTATGGTTTTGCCCTCGGGATCAAAGAGTTCTGGTCTAAGTGAGATTTTTACGGCGACTTTAAATTCCTTCAACTTTCAGCCCCATTCTCTTTGCCACTTCCCTGTAAGTTTCCAGAAGATCAGCCTTATCCTCTCTGAATACATCCTTATCAAAGCTCACCTGAGTTCCTTTTTCCCAGAGCCTCATGGTATCTGGAGAAATCTCGTCGGCAAGGTAGATATTCTCTTTCTCATCTACACCAAACTCGAATTTTATGTCAATGAGGTCAAACCCGATACCGGAGAAATATTCCTTTAAGATTTCATTGGCATCCAGCGCAGTCTTTCGAACCAGAAGTAGATCGTCTGGATAAATGAGGTTCATGGCAAACGCGTGCTCCTGACAGATCAGTGGGTCGTGAAGTTCATCATTTTTGTAAAAGAGCTCGAAGAGAGGCCTTTTGAATTCCATGCCTTTCTCTAAGCCCAGTCTTCTCACGATGCTGCCGGTTGCCTTGTTTCTTACCACCACCTCAAGGGGGAAGATTTTGAGCTTTTTAACGAGAATACTTCGCTCATCGATATCTTCAATCAAATGGGTCTCAATCCCGTTGTCCTCAAGAAGCTGAAGGAGTTTCAATGTGATGGCTTTGTTGATCTTTCCTTTGCCCGGAATAGAATCTTTCTTTTTGCCGTTTCCGGCAGTTACATCGTCCTTAAAGTACATTATCATGGTCCCCTCAGTGGGACCATCCTTCATGATTTTTGCCTTTCCTTCGTAACTCATGGGAAAATTATAATTCAGCGGGGGTGAAACTTCTATGGGAGTAAAAAGTTGGGGCGGCGCCCGAAGGGCGCCGCCCCAACAACTCATCTTCCCAAAACTTCTAACTCTCCTGTGGAACTGTCCTCTTGGGAGCTTTCTTGATGCCCGGTCTCGGATGTGCCGGGATGACTCCAGCTCCCTTTCTCTTTTTCTTCAATCCCAGCCTGTATTTGAGAATCAACCCTTTTAGAAGCTGGATAGCCTTTGCCGGGTCAACTCCCTTAGGACAGACCTCAGAGCATGCACCAGCGTAGTGACATCTCCAGCACCCGTGCGGGTCATCCACAACCATAACCCTTTCTAAGAATCCTTCATCCCTCGTGTCAACTGAATACCTGTACGCCTGTGTCAGGGCCTGGGGTCCGAGATACTCTGGATCAGATGCCACAGTAGGACATGCAGCAAGACAGAGACCACACTTGATACAGAATGAAAACTGGGAATAGTACTCGTGCTCCTCCGGTGTCTGATAGTACTCTCCAATGGGGTTTTCCTGCTCTTTGACATCTTCACGGATCAAATAAGGTTTAATTTTCTTGTGCTTCTCAAATAACGGTGTCGAATCCGGCACAAGGTCACGGATATTGTCATAATTTGGAAGTGGCTGAATTTCAATTGTATCTGAATTCAGCTCAAGAATCTGAGTC
>JALXCE010000243.1 GCA_026991055.1 Caldifarciminota bacterium
AATTGTGGTGATGCGGGTGGAGGATGAGCTCACAGGGGAGCCTGTTGAAGGTGTTCGTGTGGAGCTCAAGGATGGAAAGGTGGAGTATTCTGGTTTCGGTGGATACGTGTTTCTCAAAAGGGAGATGTTGAGAAAGCTCCCCATGAGGCTTTCAAGAGAGGGGTATTACGACAAAAAGATTCAGAGTTTTAAAGACATGGTCAAAATTAAGCCCAAATTTGGAGGAGTGCTCCTTGGAAAGAAGATTATCATCGATCCTCAGTACGGTGGGTTTGAAAAGGGCCTTATCAAATCACCCTACCACGAATCCCTGATCAACCTCAAATTTGCCTATGATTTGAAGAGAATGCTTGAGCTCGGTGGGGCAGAGGTGCTTCTTACACGCTACGATGACGAAACCACCATAAACGAGGTGGAGCGAGTCAAATACATTATGGATGAGGCACCGGATTTGCTGATCTCTGTTGCCCACCACAATCCGTATCTGGTCGATGAAGGTGGGGCATTCCATTACTACAGGGACCAGGTTAGCAGGGAGTTGGCTGTGCGGGCTGTGAAATATCTGAAGGAAGTCCTCGGCCTTGAAAGGGTGAAGCTGGCAGACTGGTCTTCTTATCTCATGATACATCCCAGGCCTCCGAGAATTTACGTTATCCCCAGAAACCTCAAGCAGTTTGAGGTAAAGAATCTAATGGAGCTCAAAAAAGAGGCCCTTGCGGTATTCCTTGCAATTCTCGATTTTCTCGGGTTTAAAAAGTTCAGGATCAAGCATGGCACTGCCGAGAAAGACGGGGAGATACTGGCAAATTACCCGGTGGCATCAAATACGGGGATCAGGACATTTTCCGATGAGAATGGCAGGTACGCGATAGCCCTCTTTGAGGGTGAGAAGAGCCCCTTTGAAAATGGATGACCTTTTATTTCATGTAGCGCTTTTTATGGTGAAGGGGGTGGGCCCCTCAAGGTATAGATTGCTTATTGATAGATTTGGCTCACCTCAAAACGTATTCAATGCATCCCTTTCTGAGCTCTCAGAGCTCGTCACCCACAGAGTGGCAAAGGGCATAAAAGAATTCGATATCGGAAAAGCAGAAGGTATATTGCGAAGGACCGAGGAAATAGGAGCTCGAATCATTGCCATTGATTCCCCTGAGTATCCAGAGAGATTGAAGCCCTATTCATATTCCCCACCTCTTTTATGGGTAAAAGGAGACTTGTCCTGTCTTAATGGGCTAACCATTGGTATAGTTGGCACCCGCAGGCCTGATTCCTACGGGATTAGGGCCACAAAGAAGATCACATCGGCACTGGTTGACTCGGGTTTTACCGTAGTTTCCGGTGGAGCTGTGGGCATTGATACAGTGGCCCATCGAACTGCCCTCGAGCATAATGGCAAGACCGTTGCCGTTCTGGGTTCTGGGCTTGATATCCCATATCCGTGGCACAATCGGGAGCTTTTCTCAAAAATTTCGGAATCCGGTGCGCTAATATCCGAATTTCCACCGGGTACCAAGCCCAATGCCGAAAATTTCCCAAAGCGAAATAGGATAATAAGTGCCCTCTCTGACGGACTGGTTGTGATTGAGGCAGGCAGGACCTCAGGGGCTCTTCTCACAGCCCGCTGGGCGCTTGAGCAGGGGAAGGAAATATTCTCTCTACCCGGTCCCTTTGATTCCGAAAAGTCCATTGGAACCAACAGACTTATCAAAGAGGGTGCAAAACCCATTACAGAGATTCAGGATATCCTTGAGGAATTTGGCCTTGTGGAGGAGAAAAAACACGAGGAAATATCCCTATCAGGCAGGGAAAAGGAAATCTTTGATGCTCTTGGTTACGAGCCTATTCACATTGACAAACTTACAGAAAATACAGGCATGGATGTTACAGAAGTCCTCGGGATTCTTCTGGGTCTCGAATTAAAGGGTCTTGTGACCCAGATACCGGGTAAATACTTTGTAAAAGCCGTATGAAGAGAATTGTACTCATTGGCTCAGTTGTGATAGATGAGGTGCACACCTTTGAAGGTGAGGTTTATACATCCTTTGGTGGCATCACATACACTTTGATTGCCCTTGCAAAGCTTCTACCGGACCACGAGATAATCCCTGTCACCTACATTGGTGAATCTGATTACGACAGATTTGTTGATTTCTTCAGGGGATTTTCAAACGTAAATTTTGATGGTGTGAAGCTGGCCCCGGCCTCAAACGAAAATATTCTCGTCTATCGATCGAGGGAGGAGCGAATTGAGAGGTTTAAATTCAGGACACCTCCCATCAAAATCACCGATGTTTATCCATTTTTAGATGCCGAGGCCGTGTATGTCAACTATATCAAAAATGACGATTTCTCCCTTGCGGATTTGAGGTCCCTCTCCAGTGCATTTAGGGAGGGTATCATTTATATAGATATTCACAGCCTTATCAGAAAGGTGGATGAGGACGGCTTCTTTGTTCCCTATTACTATCAGGGGTGGCAGGCGCTCGTCGGATATGCAGATTATCTCCAGTTAAACGAAGAGGAGGCACAATTTTTCACCGGATTTAACTTCAGAAATGACGAGGAACTGAAGAACCTCGTGCTCGTTATCCTTCTTAACGGGCCAAGAGGGGTGAGCGTCACGCTTGGCAGCAGGGGTGTGATTGTGGGATTTAGAGAGAGTCACGGGGCATTTGTTGAGGATATAGAAGCTCCCCGGGTTGAAGTAAAGGACCCCACGGGATGTGGAGACGTATATGGTGCGGCTTTTTTGAAATCCGTACTTGAAGGGAAAAGCCCTGTGGAGGCTGCGAAATTTGCAGTTGAAATCGCTTCAAAAAAGAGCACCATGAGCCTTGAAGAATTCCGTGATTTTCCAATAAACTAATGTTATGAGACGCGCAAGTCTTATACTTTCCATATTTTTCATGGTAGTTGCCTGTCAGACGGTTCCCTACACCCACAGAAAGGCTCTGATGTTGATTCCACCCTCTATCGAATTGCAGCTTGGTTTGAACGCATACCAGGAGATTCTTCATAAATCAAGACTTTCGCATAATCCCCGTTATGTTTCCATGGTGAGGAGGGTTGGTAGGAGGATTGCAAAGGCCGCTCATAGACCCGATTACAAATGGGAGTTCAACGTAATAAAAAACGATAAGGTTATAAATGCCTTCTGCCTTCCCGGAGGAAAGATTGCAGTCTATACTGGATTGATGAAACTCGTATCCAGTGATGCAGAGCTTGCAACGGTAATAGGCCACGAAGTGGGCCATGCCATTGCTCGTCACGGTGCCGAAAGGATGTCCCAGCTTCTTTTGGTTGAGCTTGGAGGCATCGCCATTCAGGAGGCATTGAAGAAAAAGCCTCGAAAGACTCTTCAGCTCGCTATGATTGCCTATGGAGTGGGAACAACCCTGGGTATTCTGCTGCCGTATTCGAGGCTTCAGGAGTACGAGGCAGACCGCATAGGTTTGATACTCATGGCAAAGGCAGGCTACGATCCCCACGCGGCCCTCAGCTTCTGGAACAAAATGTATAAGAAATTCAGGGGGAAGGAGCCTCCAGAATTTTTGTCCACACATCCACTTACAAAGCACCGCATCGCACGAATCAAGAAGCTCATACCTGAGGCAATGAGGCATTACAGACACTGAGAGCAGGGTAAATGAAAGGGCCTCTCTATAGGTTTAAACTTTAGTAAAAACGGAGTGTACTGGAATGTCTAAAGTCGAAGAAATTGCCCTTAAGAACAGCAAATTTGATAGTCTGATGTATCCACCCACCGAGAAGATGGGATTGATTGTAGTCAACAACTTCCCTGAACTTGGTAAATTGACTGCTCTGAGGTTTATCGAGTGGGTTCAGCAAAATCCCGAGGGAGTCATTTCCCTTCCCACGGGTAAAACACCGGAGTACTTTATCAAATGGGTGAATCACTATCTTCATACATGGAATACCCGTGAAACTTCCATGGACCTTGCCCAAAATGGAATAGACGTATCGAAAAGGCCCGATCTCCGCGGTCTACATTTTGTACAGATTGACGAATTCTATCCCATTTATCCCACATGGGAGAATAGTTTTTATTACTACGTTAAAAAGTTTTACATTGATGGATTTGGACTCGACCCCGAGAAGGCCCAGCTCATTGACGCCACCAGGATTGGCATTCCAGAAGGCAAAACCCTTGAGGATATCTGGCCTGGATACAGGGTGGACCTGTCTTTGAGATACAGGCATCCATCAACAAAGCTTGAGAGGTTGCAAAAACAGGTTCTCGAGGCAGTTGATCAGTGGTGTGAGGAGTACGAGGAAAAAATCAGAGAAAAGGGAGGCATCGGATTTTTCCTGGGAGGAATCGGACCTGATGGGCATATTGCCTTCAACGTCAGAGGTTCAGACCATTATTCAACCACCCGTTTAACCTACACAAATTATGAGACTCAGGCCGCGGCTGCTGTGGACCTGGGTGGCATTGAAGTTGCCCGCGAGAGGCCGGTTATCACTATTGGCCTTGCGACCATCACCTATAACCCAGATGCAGTAGCCATTATCTTTGCTGCAGGTGAGGCAAAGGCAAAAGTCGTACGAGATGCCATTGAGAATGAGCCTCACATCAGATATCCGGCAACTGCGCTGCACAAACTCAGGAATTCTCGTTTTTACATAACACTGGGGGCCGCAAAACTTCTTAAGGAACGACAGTACAGGTTGCTGGAAGAGAAGGACCTGACAAAGGAAGA
>JALXCE010000244.1:0-17423 GCA_026991055.1 Caldifarciminota bacterium
TCACAAATTTTACAAGTGGCGCCTCTTCAACGAGCTCGGCTACTTCCTTCTCAGTTTTCTCCTCCGTATCCTCACTGACAATCTCCACAAGCTCACTTTCAAGAGAAGTGGGCATAAGGTCGAGATCCCCTCCATAATACTTTTCAAGCAGGGTGTCTATAACAGAGGATTTGGTTATGTAAACTTCAGGATTAAGCCCGGTCAGGAATTTTATATCCTCGAGATGATTTAAGCTCTTCAGGTCATCGATCAATACGCGTAGTATCTTCCCCATTTTGGCAAATGGAACGATCCTGAACTTCTGAACAAAATCCTTTGGAAGAATCTGAAGGACCTTTTCGTCAATGGTTGGAACTTTTCCATCAAATTTTTGAATCTTCAGGTATTGCGAGATAATGTCTATGAGCTCGTCTTCGGAAACAAGACCAAGGTCAATAACAGCCTTTTTGATGCTACCGACCTTCTTTGCACGCTCTAAAATCTTTTTTGTTTCAGTAATCTGAACTTTCCCGGTTCTAACAAGCAGATTTAAAAGTGTTCCATCATTCACAATCCACCTCCGGTAAGTAATTTTAAGTTTACAGGATTAACAAAGCAATAAAAAGACCAGCCTTAGAGTAAGAAGGATTTAACAATACCGTAGAGTATATTTGAAACTTTGATCATTTGGCCTTTTCTTGATGTGAATATCTCACGCCTATAGTTGATAAATTCCGCCAGAATATTCCATTAATGGCCATATGTGGAACGATTTAGAATGTCACACTCCCGTTGTCTCAAAATTCTCAAAATAAAGCAAGTTTATATGTTCTCGAATGTGTTCGAAAATTTGTTTATGGTCTCATTTTGTTGAACCGGTTTAATATTAAGTATCCTCTCTCCTGTCTATGAAGTGAATAGGAAATAAAGGCATAATGCCTAAAAATTTTTTTGATGAAAGTCCTTAGCTTGACCTTCTTCCGTTCTGAGAAAGAGTTTGATTAGAAATTGCAGATGTAGCCCCTCTCCTTACCTCCCCCCGCAATCAAATTTATGCGGTGGGAGGAGAAAAGTGGGGGGATTCCTCTTGAAAATCTATAAATTCTAAACACTTGGGTAGATTGTTTGAGATGAAGCTTGTGAGCTATTTCAATATCATCTTGGGCAAGAATAGACATATCTGGGGATAGAAAATAATTAAGAGCAGGTTTGCTATCAAGATCAGCACGAAAGGCCAGATATTCCTGTACAATTTCTCAAGTGAAACATCAGTAGCTGCCGAAAGTACAAAGAGGTTTAGCCCCACTGGTGGCGAAATCAGTGCAATTTCAATATTGAAGATTAGGACAATACCGTAATGGACAGGGTTAATTCCGAGAGCAACCGCAATGGGGACAAGAATAGGTGTGGTCATTACATTAAGCGCCACCCCTTCCATAAACATTCCAAGAAAATACAGAACCACACTCACAAAAATTAGAAACTCCCATGGAGCGAGATGGTGGGTTTTAACAAAATTAAAGAGTAAAAACGGGATTTTAAGCTGCGTTAAAACCTTGGAAAACAGGATTGCCCCGGCGATGATGATGAAAATCGTTACCGTTGTGTAGGTTGTTCTTAATAAAATCTTTGGTACATCTCGCCACGTGATGGTTTTATAGAGGTAAAGACCGATTATGAGTGAATAAACAGCAGTGGCAGTCCCGATCTCTGTCGGTGTTAGCTTACCGGTGTAGAATCCGTAAAGAACAATAACCGGCAGGGCAAGAATCCCGAGAGATTTTTTAAATAAATTCCATCTATCCCGATTTGTGAAGACCTCGCGAATCTTTCCATACCCCCTCTTCTGAGAAACAATTGCTGTGTAAATCATCAGGATGATACCGGCAATAACCCCCGGAACTATTCCCGCGTAAAAAAGTGCTCCAATGGAGGTTTGAGAAATACTACCGTAAATTATCATAGCGATACTTGGAGGAATCATAATTGCCAGTGTTCCGGATGTTGCAATAAGAGAGGCGGCAAATCCATCGTCATACCCTTCTTCCTTCATACCCTCCGTTCCTATTCTACCAATGGCGGCCGCGTCTGCCGCGCTTGAACCCTGGATTCCTGCAAAAAGCATTGTTGCAGCAATTGAAACAATTCCGACCCCACCAGGAAGCTTGCCCAGAAATGCAGCCGCGAGCCTGAATAAAAGATCAACTATTTCCCCGCCGATTAGAAATTCAGCAGTCATTATGAAGAAAGGAATCGCAAGTAGGGTGTATTTGTCCATTGCACTGTAAAGAATTTGTGGAATGAGCTTGAAGTAAAAGAAATTGCCGGTAACCGTGAATTCAATGATACTCGCAATGATAAGAGCGAATCCCACAGGGATTCTGATTAGAAGCAGTACGATAAGAATGATAAACGGGGATAAAACCAGTAATGTGTGCATCTATTTGATCTCCTTTTCCACTTCTATGAGTCTCATGAAGAAGTGAAAAATCCAGAGAAGCGCTGAAATGGGGACAACTGTCCGAACGATAAACGTGGGTGTGTTGAACATGAGATAAAGTCTTTCCCCGGAGTGAATGTAGAAGATCACATTTTTGGTGCCATAGTAAAGAAGAAAAACGGAGAGCGCGAGGAGCAAAATATAATCAAAGATAAAAACGACCTTTCTTATTCCCGGGCGGAGTCGATCAACGAATATCTCGGCTTGAACATGCTTGTGATAATGGATTGCGGCACCGGCCCCAATGAAGGTACCCCATGCGAGCAGGTTGATGGGGAGCTCAAGAACCCAGTCACCGGTACTTTTCCCAAACCATCTCATAAGAATAGAATAGATAGACACGAAGATAGTAGCGGTAATAAGAATTGTGGCAATGTACTCTTCGATAACAACAAGTTTTTTCTCTATTTTGAGGAATTTTTCTTTCATAGGGAGTTTGTTATGAGGGGGCGGGACGCCCGCAGGGCGTCCCGCCCCCTCCTAAACACTTCCTTATTTCCCTTTAGCCGCTTTTAGAACATCATCAAAGATCGGCCCATACTTCGCCTTGTACTTCTTCCAGTTGGGGGAGAAGGCCTTTTCCATAGCCTTCAAATCCTTAGGAGTTGGTCTGTAATAGTGTCCGCCATGGGATTTGAGCTGCTGAATGTAATTGTCAAGATTTGACCATATTTCCACATCATACTCAGCTGCAGCAGATTTAGCCGCTGTCTCAATTATGTATTTGTAATAAGGTGGCAGCTTGTCCCACCACTGCTTGGATGCAACCCACACGTATGCTCCGTGGTTAGGGAATAGAGTGACGTATGGAAGAACCTCGTAGAGATGTTTCTTCATGTAGGCCGAAAAGGTGGTGTAAACTCCGTTTATCACACCCTGCTGAGCAGCAGTGTAAACCTCACCGAGCGGAAGTCTCACCGTTGAACCACCAAAGGTTCTGATTGCATCCTCGACGATCGGATGTCCCGAGGTTCTAATCTTCATACCTTTGAAATCCTTCGGACTCTTTACGAAGTGGTCTTTTGCCGCTATTACCATAGGACCTTCGTCCATGGCGGTGAGTCCCACGATGTTGGACTTCTCCGCGCTCTTGATGATTTTCCATCCGATGTCGCTGTATAAGAAGTTCCAGAAATCCTGCGGAGTATTGAAGATGAAAGGAAGTTCGATAAGATCAAAGAGTTTACTGTAGGCAACGAGGTGACCGTTGGGTGGATTCATCATCTCGACGCCACCCATAGTGAGTGCCTGCAGGCCCTCCTTGGTCTTGTAAAGCTGTGAACCGGGGTAGACTTCTACTTTGATTTTATCGTTGGAATACTTTTCTACCCATTTGGCAAATTCCTGGGTTTTCAGAGTGCGGGGGTGCTTGAGGCTGACTTTGAGGGGGAATTTTATTGTTACCTCTGGCTCTGCGCTGTAGGCAAAGCCAAAGGCCACCAGTACTGCTACGACCAGCATTTTATTTAACCATCTCATAATTACACCTCCCTAAAAAGTGCTTTCAAAAAGCCTCAGGATAGTAAACAAATCCTTCCATAATTCGCCTCGCCGTTCTAAATGCTATGGCTTTTTCGGCGAAAAATCCCGTCTCTGTTTGTTTCACAAATGGAACAACTTCCATGACCCCTGCAGGGTGTCCTATGATTACTTCTCCATTTTTGATAGGTCCCCTTGAAACTCTGTTCACTATTGTACCCGGAATGCTTGAGGCGATTGCCGTGCATATGGCACCTGTGAGTGCATAGGCAACGTGAAGTTTCCCCATTGAAATTATTCTTGCTGCTAGACTTATCTCATCTTTGCTTATTTTTTTACCCGATGTGGATATATAGTCTGTGGGAGGCGAGACAAAGGCAATCTTGGGAACTGCAGGGCTATTTTTTGACACTTCTTCTGGCGTGCTGCCAAAGCCGTATAACGCGCCTATAAAACTTCTGATCCTGTCAAGCATTTCGAGTATTTCAGGTCTCGAATCTACCTCAGGTGGTAGTTCCGTACCCTCAAGACCAATGGTCCTGGCTTCAATAAATATCACGGGATTTGAGGCGTCGACAAATGAAAATTCCACTTCACCAATCCCGGGAATTTCGAGAGTATCTACGACGTTTCCTGTGGGTAAGAGTTTTCCTGTAACAGCACCACCTGGCTCATAAAATTCGAGGGCGATCTTCGCCCCGGGAAAGGGAATGCCTGATATATAATAATCACCTTCAACTTTTGCTTCTCCATTTTCCACAGGTACATTTGCAACGATTAACTTTTTTGTATTGGTGTTAAATATTCTCACCCTGGTTATTGGCTCGCTAACTTCCACCATTCCTTCGTCGATGGCGAATGGACCCACAGCAGATGATAGGTTTCCACAGTTTCCCCGGTAATCAATGAGCCTTTTTCTAATGGCAACCTGTCCAAATGTGTAGTTGACATCGTATTCAGGAGAGTTGGACTTCCCAATTATGGCTACTTTACTGGTAGTCGAGGTTGCCCCTCCGAGACCGTCGATTTGACGGCCATACGGATCAGGACTTCCGAAAATTCTTGAAATGATTTTATCTCGCAAATCTTTGTCTTGAGGTAAATCCTGCTCTCTGAAAAATACCCCCTTACTCGTTCCCCCTCGCATTATCACAGCCCTGATTTTTTTCTGCATTGTATCACTCCTCTCAAACGTTATTTGGTAAAACGATCAAGCCAATTATGACAAATATGAGGATTACGAATATCATTGCGAGGGTGACGATTTTTTCGAAATTTCTGGAATAATCACGGAAATCGAGGATGATGCGCCGAGTCCCTATGGCGCCGTGGATGAGGGCAAAAATTAGAAGGAGGGCCATTACTACCCCGGATTCGTTGATGGTTAGTGAGAAATGCTGCACGCCGATGTGGATTATGAGGAGCACAACAAGCACTATCGCTGTAATTCGAACTGTAAGCCACGAAGTTTTTCCCATAGGATTCCTCATAATCCCACCTCAAAGAAGATTATGCTAAAGAGCACAAACAATACCAAAACTCCAGCCGCCAGCTTTTTCTGGTCGGCAAAGGGCAAAAAGTCTGTTACTATTATTTTAATCCCGTTAAACATGTGAAAAATCAAGCTCTCGACCGTGATGACCACCACTACCTTTAAGTTTAAAAAGGCGTTTAGATTTGCTGTGGCAACTCCAAAAATAGAATCTGCGAAGGCTATGATGTGGAGCAGGAGAAACGTGACTATTATGAGACCTGTAAAACGATGCAGAACCCAGAGGAAAGAATTTAGCCCCGGAGGTGCTCCTCTTATCGTCCTTTCAGTCCAGTTTATAAACACTTCTCCGTGGTTTTTCTTTATAATCCCACCTCCTTTTTTATAATTTCGCGTCTTAAAAAGCTTGCAAGCGAGCCGGGAGAGAGCTTAACCGGGCACACAGAGGCACATTCGAAACATCCGGCACAATTCCATACGCCATTTTTATCTGCCTGGTCGAGCCTGTTCATGGTGTCAAGCGGATGCTCGTGAAGTCTCGCAATTTGTAGCATCCACATAGGTCCTGGATAAACCGTACTTTCCGGGTCAGACTGAGGACATGCTGACAGGCAGGAATAGCACTCGATGCACCTCGAGTAGATGTTTTTGTAGCGTTCCTGAACTTTCATGTTTACCTTTTCGATCCTGGCTTCAGGGTTCTCGAGATGTGGCCAGAGTTCAAGCTCCCTGAATTTCTCACCGGCGAAAGAAGTATCCACAACGAGGTCTCTTAAGACTTTATAGCCTCGGAGTGGCTCGATTCGCATTCCATCCTTGAGGAGAGTCATACATGCAAGGCCGGGCTTGCCATTGATGGTCATTGCGCATGAACCGCAGGTAAATTCACGACAGTTAGCCCTGAATGCCACGTAAATTCCCTGGTCCTGAAGATATTCAAGGGCTTCAATCACGGTCATGCTTTTTACATGCGGAATTTTGTAGCTTACCCAGTGTGGCTCCGCATCAGTCTCGGGGTTAAACCTTTTTATGTAAATCGTGTAAATGGCATCTGGATTTTTTATTTCAGGAATGTACGCAGTCATATCAATGCCAGGGTGACCTTGATTTTGCATACTCCGGGAAGTCAGTAGGTTTTTTGTATTTAAGCTCAACTTCCCGGGTCTCCACCTTTAATTCTCCGTCTTTCAGGAAGAAAACGATATTTTTGAGCCAGTTCTCGTCATCCCGGTGAGGGTAGTCCTCCCTGAAATGAGTTCCGCGAGATTCTTTCCTCATCAGTGCAGCCGTCGCCGAGGCAATACCAAGTTCAATCCTGAAAGGCAACTCCAGTATGTCTTTTACCTCGAAATTAAAAGTTTTTGATTTATCACGAAGGGTTACTCGAGGTGCAATCTCATGTTTAATGTAATTTAATTTCTCAATCGCATCTTTGAGCCCGGTTTCGTTTCTAATAACTCCCACATCTCTGTCCATAAGCTCGATAAGTTCTCTCCTAACCTTGCCAATGCTAATGGAATCTTCCCCCCAGGGTTTATCAAAAATCTCCTTGATCCTTTTGATTTCTTCCTCAATTTCATTTTTGTTGGGTGAGTGGTACTCTCTTGATCTCGCAAATTCTCCAGCGTTCTTACCCGCAATTTTGCCAAAAACAATTATGTCTGTCAGCGCATTAGAGCCGAGTCTGTTGGCACCGTGGACACCTGCTGTTACGGCACCCCCGGCAAAGAGACCGGGAACCTTTGTCGCGGCGTTCTCATCAATGACAACTCCACCGCAGAGATAGTGGGGACGTGGCCTCACTTCTATGGGCTCTTTTGTAATGTCAATACCGAAGTTTTTGTATTTCTGGTAAATGACGGGTAGGCGTTTTTTGACGTATTTTGCGGGGAGATGGGTTACTGAGGCAAAAATTCCTCCATGAGGAGCACCGCGGCCTGCACGGATTTCCATCATTATGCTAACAGAGACCTTATCCCTGGTGGCAAGCTCCATATTTTCAGGGTCGTATCTTTTCATGAATCTTTCGCCCTTGCTGTTGAGGAGCCATCCACCTTCGCCCCTGAAGGCTTCGCTGACACTTCCTCTGACGCCAGGAGGCCACCATGCGTGTGTGGGGTGATATTGAATGAACTCGATATCCGCTATTTCGGCACCAGCCATCAGTGCCATATATATTCCGTCGCCGCGCTGTCTTTCGGATGCGGCCGGCCAGAGGCCGGCCGCATCCGCCGTAGCAAGCACCACTGCTTTTGATTTGACAACATAAAATTCGCCTGTCGGCAGGTAGTAAAAGAATACCCCGGCAATTTCTCCATTCTCATCGTGCAAGAGTCGGGTCACAAATGCCTCATCAATGTAACGTATGCCAAGCCTGTAAACTTCCCTTCTGAGGCCGTTCATCATCTCATGTCCTGTCTCGTCTCCGCAGAAAACTGACCGGGCGTAACGGTGGCCTCCGAATCTGCGAACAAGCAGGTTACCATGCTCATCTCGGTCAAAAAGAGCTCCATACCGCTCAAGCATAGGAACAATTTCACTTGTGTTTTGCACGAGGATACGCACAAGGTCCTGATTGTTTAAAAAGCCGCCGCTTAAAAGGGTGTCTTCAAAATGGATTTCTGGCCCATCGTTCGGGTCTTTGTAATGAACGGCAAGGCCACCGTGGGCATTGGGAGAGCAGCCGCTTTTCCCGACCTGTCCCTTATCCAGAATGAGGGTATCGAGGTCCTTTCCTACGTTTATAGCCGCGCTTAGAGCTGCACCTCCACCACCTATGATTACAACGTCTGCTTTGATTTCTTTGTAGTTCATTTTTAAGTCCGGGATTCAAGCATTAGTTTAATTCTTACACGCCTTGCATTTTCCATATGCTTTATGGCATTTTCCATGGCGAGATTCTCGTTTCGCTCTTTTATGGCTTTTA
This sequence comes from Caldifarciminota bacterium, assembly GCA_026991055.1. GTDB lineage: Bacteria > Hydrothermota > Hydrothermia > B15-G9 > WFZT01 > WFZT01. The sequence continues at coordinate 8,377 of JALXCE010000244.1, forward strand.
AAATAAGCTCGTGCTCACTTATGGCTTCTTCGACCCTTCCCGGATATCTCAATGAGGTGTAATGGACGGTCTGAACAAGGTCGTGGTAAAGGGATATGAGGCAGCGAAGCCTCACATTTCTTGTAGATTCGGCGATTATGTTGTGAAACTGTGAGTTAAGCTGAACCTGGAGCTCAAGGTTGTGGATATTTTTTCGGGCGGTTTTAAGCACTGCCTCGAGCCTTTCGATATCAATTTCTGTGGCCCTTCTTGCCGCAAGGCGCGCGGCGGTGCCTTCAAGTCCAATTCTAATGTCATAAATATCCTCGATGTCTTTTACCCCGGGCTTATTTACGACTATTTTCTTGGCGTCACTGCTAACCAGAAAACCGTCCTGCTGAAGTCTTTGAATGGCTTCGCGAACAGGTGTCCGACTTACATTGAGGAGAGAGGCAATCTTTCTCTCCCTGAGACCTGTTCCAGGGGAGAGCAGACCCTTTGAGATAGCCTCTCGAAGTGCGGAGTAAATTCTATCTGAAATACGTACATCTGACGAATACCTATCGAAAATTTCTTTCAACTCATGTTCAATATCTGGCATATTGTGGTATACCATGGTATCCAGATTTTACCCATACCTTTACAACCTGTCAACCCCGAGTGAGCATATCCAAAAATTCCTTCTCTATATCTACACTCGTGAAACAACTGGATATAAGTTTCCATCTTTCGCCAGGTTTGTGAGTAGGAGAGGGGTATTCCGCTTTAAAAATAGAAAAATCTAAAATGAAGACTCTCCCATCAACCAGCTCCCTCAAAGTGGGAGCGAGAGATTTCTTTGAAGTTTAAAAAATTTTTTGTAGCATATCCACTTAATTCTATTCCAGCAGAAATTTACACGGAGAGAGTAGCTTATTGCCTTTGGGAATATTAGAACACACTCAGACCAGATCTACACCGACAGGGGTGGGATTTCCTTTCAAATACCTAATAATTCAACCAACAAATTTATGCATCAGCCTTCATCAAAATTTCAGAAAGGTTCCCAAAACTTCTCTATGGGCTTACTACAAAGTGGAATGTGATTATGCCTTCTTCGAGGTGAGGTTTGATGCCTTTCTTGAGGGGCTCGAATCGCCACTGATAGAGTATGCTTCTTATGCTCCTTTCGGCGTTTGGGTCCCCTTTCTTCACAAATTCCACCCTTTTCACATACCCTTGAGGGTCAACCGTCACTTTGACTTTGATTGTAACATCTGAAAGAAGTGGCAGTCTTGGAGGGAGGACGTAATTAATTAGCCTTCTCTGACTGATTATCCCCTCAATCTTTACATTCACACTTTTGTTTCCAAAAAGCTGCTGGGCTATTTCCTTTTCTTTCTTTTCAATCTCTTTCTTTGCCAGCATCTCCTGGCGTATTCGCTCCTCAACCAGTTTTTCCTCAGGGGTCTTTTCCTCGGTCTTTAGAGGTTTCTTCCCCGCTTTTGTTTTCTCGAGGGCAGGTTTGGGAGCGGGTTTTCTTATCACTGTGGTGGGGAGTGTCTGTACCTCCACCCATTTCTCCTCTGGTGGTTTCGGTCGCGAGCTAATCTTTATAAATGCAAAGATCAGGAGAATCACAGCGTGGATGGCGATTGAATATAAAATGGGCTTGTTGAGCTTCATTCTTCTTTATAAGTTGCGATCAAAAGTTTCTCCCCGCCGGCTTTTTTTGCCTCGTCCAGAACCTTTACAGCTTGCTCGAGGGGAAGTGAGGCGTCTGCCCGCAGAACAATGATCTGCTTAGGATTAATCTCGAGAAGCTGCTTGATTTTTGGTGAAAGGTCTTTCAATAAAACGGGCTTATTATTGAGAAAAATGGCGCCGCTCTTTGTAACGGTAATGGTAATCTGCTTGCTTACTGTGGTTTTTTCACTCGTTACAGATTTTGGCAGTCTCACCCGGATCCCCTTTTGCACCACATAAGTAGAGGTGAGCAAAAAGTAAATTAGCAGGAGCAGAACAATGTCGGCAAGGGAGATGAAGTTAAAGACGGACATAGGCTTGTGCTTCATCTCAAATTTCATGACTGGCTCACCTCACTCAAGAGGTCAAGTAGCTCAATTGAGCTTGTCTGCATTTCGTAGACGATCTCGCGGACCTTTCCAACCATGTAGTTATAAAGGTAGTAAAAGATGATCCCGACAGTCAGGCCCACTGCCGTTGTTACGAGGGCTTCCCAGATACCACCTGCCAGAACCGAGGCATCCACAGCGCCTCCAAGTGCCTGAATCTTCATGAAGGCATTGATCATTCCTGTTACCGTTCCGAGAAATCCAAGAAGTGGGGCAGTGCTTGCAATGGTGGCAAGTCCATCGAGATGCTTCTCGAGCCTGTAAATCTCGATATCAGCCGCATCTGAGATAGAGCTTCTTATTTCTTCCCTTGAGCCACCAAAACTTTTCAGTCCTGCATAAACTATGGCCGCGATGGGACCGGTTGATTCACGGGCTCGCCTTAGCGCTTCGTCAAAGTTCCCTTTCAATACGATATTTTTGATCTCCAGCATGAAGATGCGGGTATTGGTTCTCGCCTTTTTCAGTACCATAAGCCTTTCAAAGACAATGGCAAGCCCGATCACAGATAAAAGAAGAATCAACCATACAATGATCCCACCTTTTGCGAGTATTTGAAGTAATGTGAACTGCATAGGAAAAGACCTCCTTTAAAATTTCATGGTTAAACCAAGGGCAAGTGAAAACCCGTTGTTTATTTTATAATCTGGTGCAAAAATCTCAAACCCTTCTTTGAATGGATTTGTAATTTCAATGAATGCACCCACGTGCCTCGTGAAGCTCTTTGAAATCTCAAAACTTCCTTCAGCCACTGCGCGCCTGTTGAAATTTGCAAGATTCAGGCCGAATCTCACCCCCGGTATGATCCGCCCCTCAGGCAAAGTGTAGCTGATCCCCAGGAGACCTTTGAGGAAGAGTGTATCGCGTGGGAATTTCTGAGATATGAGGAAGTAGCTGCCGTTTATTGAGAGATGTCGGTAATCGTAGAGTGAGAATTCAAGAAATGCTCCCCTGATAGAGCTCGTATCGGACGTGAGTGTCCAGAATTTGCTTGAATCTTTAGCAAGAACAGGTGCCCACGTGTATTCTCTGTAGCCAGCACCAAACTGCAGGGCAAATGTACCGGTTGTGTAATGGGTTGATAAAGTGATAGATGTCTGCTCTTCCAGCGGTTTTGAGACATCTCCGAGTAGAGCTGAGTTTGACTCAAATAAACCAAAATCGGCGGTCTTGAGAGATTTTGAAGCCTTTAAGCCGAATTTTAGATTTGAAGCGAAGGGGATTACGAGGGATGCAGCAAATGCAGGTGAGGACTTACCTTCTGAAGAGCCGGCAAATCCTGCACTCAGCGAAGATTTTATCTTCCCGAGCATAGTGCCTACACCAAGACCAAAGGATGTGACACCTGTTGACTTGAGCTTTTCGAGACTCAGGTCAGCAGAAATTTTTAGTGGCTTATCAAGGATATAACCCACTGACGCATTAAATTTTGTCCACGAGAAATTATGAGATTTCCCGGTATCGTTTACGACAAATTCCTGATCAAGGCTGGCAAGTGTGAAAAAGCCGTTATTTTCCGGGAGGTAGCTTAAATTTCCGTGTATTGATGGTGAGAAAAGCTTATGTGACAGGATCGTATCTTCCCTGGATGCTTTATCCATTTTTGAGAATAGAGAGGCTGTGAGAGTCCAGAGAATGCCGTTTTCCCCATTTAAAGAAACAAAACCGTTTATGGTATTTATCCCGTGATTTCCACCGATTGTTCCTGTGATTTTCAAATTCCCGAGGATGCTTGAGCCCTTGCCAAGCTTACCCCCGAGCATTCTGAGATGCACATAATTCCCATAGCCCATTCCAAAGGATGATCTAAAAAATGATTTTCTTTCTTTATGGCCTTCAATTTTGATTTCAAAAGTTTTGACAGGAAACTGACCACTGACAAATCCCACGAGGTCGGGGTCTCCAATTGGGATATAACTTCTGAATCCCGGTGTCACATCCACGATGGATCTCTGTGCTCTGAAGGTATCTATACCAACAATGGTAAATTCTTCAACTTTGAGCTGGGGGAGTTCTGGAGTTTGCTCTGGATTTTCCTGTGCCGAGAGCAATCCAAGAAGCAATAACAGGAATAATCTTTTCATTGCTGGCCCTCCTCTTTTTGAGGTGGTTTAATTTTGCCAGATTCCGGTGCTGTCGGGGATGGCTGAGGTGCCTTTTTAAGCTTCTCTTCTATCAGTTTCTGCTCTATCTCTTTTGCCTTCTTTTCGAGCTCTTCCCGGTCGGGGGCATTCGGGAATTTCCTTATTGCCCTTCTATAGACTGTAAGTGCCTCCTCAAGGCGATTTTGCTGCTCGTAAAGCTCTCCAGCCCTCACAAGGGCCTGCTCTGCGACTTCGGGGTAAAGCTTTTCATAAATCCTGTAAGTGGTTATGTATTCAATAATTGCCTCTTCGATCTCGCCCATGTCGCGGTAAATATCTGCAAGAAGGAGGCTGGCTTTTGCCGCAATGTCATCTGAACGGTTTTTCTTTATCACTTTAATCAAAGCCATTGCAGAATCATATTCACCCCTCTGGGCAAGCCTTGATGCGAGGTACAGTCTTGCCTCGTCAGCTGCAGGGTTGTCAGGATATTTCATGAGGAGTTGCTGCATCATGGAATCAGCAGCGGTTGTGTCTCCCAGATTAATATACGAATATGCGAGTACCCTGTACGCCTCCGGATACTTAATCGTCTGATTGTGGGCGTTTTTCAGGAATAGGAGCATATTATCGCGAGCGTTGACAAAGTCCTGTTTTTTGAAATAGCACTCAGCTATGTAGTAGTAAGATTCAGGGATTTTGGCGGCTTTCTCAAAATTAGCTATTGCACTGTCGCAACTATCGAGCCTCACGTAGGCCATTCCTATCCAGAAGTAAGCCTTATCGAGTAATTTCTGGCTCGGGTATCTATTTACAATTTCCTGAAAAGTCTTGATGGCCTCTTCGTACCAGCCCTGATTAAACTGATATTCTCCTTTCTTAAAAATAAGGGTAGCGGCTATCACAGGGGGTGAATTGTAGATTAGAGAATCAAAAAAGGCGTATGCTTCCTGGTCTTTTCCAATCTTACCTGCACTCTGGAGAAAACCTTCGATGGCGTCGTCAACAAGGTCACTTGATGGAAATTCCTCAATAATCTTTCTATAAGTTTCGTACGCGTTCTCGTACATTTCCTGGTTGTAATACATATCACCAAGTTTGTAGAGGGCAAGAGCACGGAAGTGAGAGGATGGGTCTTTGTAAATCTGCGTGTAAATCTCTGCAGCCTTCTCGTAATCCTCAAGACTTTTGTAGCATTCTGCCATCATAAAGAGTGCAGAGTCTTTCAAAGATTTTTTTACATTGGAGGAATAGACTTTATTGAACACATCAAGCGCCCTGTCATATTTCCTCATTCGATAGTAGGTGAGGCCGAGCTGCCATAGTGCACTGTAATAAAGATTGTCCTGAGGATGCATTTCAAGGAATTTTTCGTAGTATCTCGCAGCGAGCCCATACTGGTGTCTGTTAAATTTACAGTCGCCTATGTAAAGGAAAGAAAGCTCGTAAATTTTTGAGGTATCCGAGTAGTTGGAAATCACCTGGTAAAAATATTTTTCAGCGGTCCTGTAGTGCTTTAGTATGTAGTGAAGTAGTCCTCGCTCAAAATATGCATAGTAGAGCACATCTCCAAACGCCCTCGAACGAATAATGTGAACAAGCTCATCTTCGGTGTACTGATACATTTTCATCTTCATGTAGGTCTTTGCTCTGTAGAAATGAATCCACTCTTTTACCGAATCCGGCGCGGTCTTTAGCACTTCCTCAGAGTAGGAGACGAGATCATCCAGCTTGTTGAGGTTGTAAAGCGACATGATTATGCGAAGTGAGACGTAGCTTTTGTAATTGTTGTCATTGAGCCCATCCTGCGCCACCGAAAAATAGTTTATGGCGTCTTTGTAATCTTTTTTGAGAAAAGAAATCTCACCAAGCATGAAATAAACCTGCGGCTTTATGGGAAGTTCCTGCGCCAGGTCACGGGCCTTCTCAAAATACTGAAGGGCCTTATTAAGCTCATTTTTCTCAAAATATTCAAGACCAAGTAGATAAGCGGCATAGGCAGTGAGTTTTGAGTCCGGGTAACTATTGATAAAATCTTCGAGGGATTTGACGTATTTTTTGTGCTTTGCCGATTTTTTGAACGCGAGAATTTTGATGAACTTCGCATAAGGAATGAGGGCCTTTTTACCATTCTGAATTACCGAATCCATGCGCGAGATGGCCGACGAGGCGTTTCCGGATTTGTAGTCCAGGAATCCAAGAAGGTAGGTTTTAAGGGGTATGGCATCGGCCGGCAGAGATTCTGAGGCCTGTAATTCCTTTCTCGCCAGAGCAAATTTTCCCTGCAGGATATCTATGTATCCTGAGATTAGTAAAACCAGCGGCTTATCAGATTCCTTAAAATTGTTTTCTTTGATGATACTGGAAGCTGTCTCGAAGTCCCTCTTCTTTAGCGAAAGGACAAGCAGGATTAGGTTTAGGTCTTTTGCAACCGGGTCGTGTGGAAAGAGTTTTGTAAACTTGTTGAGATAATAGTTCCCATCCTTGTAGTTTCCAGTGAGGATTGAGAGTTTTCCGATCCAGAGAAGAGCGGATTTTATAAGGTAGACATCACCACCATACTCAAGTAGGTCTTTCAACGCCTGGATTGCTAAGAGTGTATCTCCCTTTCTTACGTTAAAAAGTGCTTCTTGGAGTTTTAGATATGGATAAAGCCTGCTGCCGGCAAAATTTCCTTTAAAAGTTTTGATCTCTTTATCAGGGTAGCGTCCACTTTTGAGTTTCTCAACAATGATGTTAAATAGAGCAAGTTCCTCGGTATTCTTATCCATACTCCTTGTGAGCGCATTCAGGCTTTTGAATGTTACCTCACGGGCAGGAATAGTGGTTGCACGATTGGCGAGGAAAAGTTCAAAATACTGGTTTAATTCAAGTAATTCGGGTGTGGTTTTATAGTCGCTTTTTACCTGTGTCAGGGCATAGTCCAGACTCCATAGAGAATCTGACGCAAGGAGTTGGACATCCTGAAGATGCCCACTATAAAATTGGAGTAGTAATAACGGTATCAGAAAATTCATCATTGGTTTATAACATAATGTTTGGCATTTTTACAGTCAAGTGAATGAATACGGCGATTTTCCTTCAATATCATAAGGTGACCACTAAATTCGAGCTTGGTGGAACCTGGACACATCCTTCAATTTTTAAACGTCATGTGAATTTTGTTAAGAAAAAGGGACTTTCTGGAATTTCAAGGGATTTGCTAAAGTCTCTAACCTGGAATGAGGAGGCCGTGCTTTTTACTTTTGATGATGCCTATAAGTGTGTTCATGAGCTTGCATTTCCCATGCTAAGGGAGGCAGGATTAAACGGGGCTATCTTCATTGTTACAAAATACATAGGTGGCACCAACGATTGGGATTTGAACTTTGGATTCAAATTTTCTCATGTTGGAAAGAGTGAGATCAGGGAACTCCACGAGAATGGCTGGATTATAGGCTCACATACTCATACACACCCGGACCTTTTGAGGGTGAGTGAGAAAAAACTCAAAGAGGAGCTAAAGGTTTCCCGCCAGATCCTTGAGGATATTATCGGAGATGAGGTTTTTGCTATTGCCTATCCTTATGGGAGGTATGACGAGCGGGTGCTTGAATCAGCGCTGGAAGCGGGTTATACGGTTGGGTTTGCCACGCACAAGGGCAAAGCGTATCCGGGGCTGGAGCACATGGCTATCAAACGTCGTGGTGTGTATGCTATTGATTTGACAATAAAGGCAAAGGTTGACTATATCCCGCTTTGGAGCGAGTTTGAAAGGGGAAAGGAATTTATCATCTCGAAGGCCGCAGACATAGCCGCCCTGCTCAGGAAGGTGGATTGAGCAATTTTAAATTGGCGGAAATTCCAGAAAGTACAGTGAGGGAGGTCTGTTCTGCAGACGTGGCCTCTCTCCTTACCTCCCCCCCACAATCAAATTTATGCATGGGGAATATGGGTACATCTGAAATCTTTATCAAAAACCTGTCGATCTCCCTCTCCCGTGAAATGGGAGAGGGTAGGGGTGAGGGCTTTCCTCTTGAATAATGATTTTTTGAAAATGATCGTAAGTGGTTGTCGTAAGATTCACTCTGGAATAAAATTGTGCAAGGATTTTCCAGATGTGTTTGAAAAAATCCCCTCAAAATTTGAGCGCGATCTATGTTTTAAGTCACATATAAAGCAGGTCTTTAAAGATTCTCACAAAGGTTTATTTATTCAACTTTCTGGCCACCTCTTTTGCCTTTTCCCTTGCCCATCGGTCAGCTTCGAGGAGGCCTTCGAGGGAATTGTGGTCAAATCCGGGATTCAGTTCAATTACCCTGTGAATTATTTCAGGGATATCCGTAAACCCAACCTTCTCATCTAAAAATAGATACACAGCCTCCTCGTTGGCAGCATTAAAAATTGTGGGGAGTTCTCGACCTTCTTTAAGTACCTCATAGGCAAGCTTCAGCCCTGGAAACTTATCCATATCCGGTTTTTCAAATGTAAGACCGGACACCTCGAATGGGTTGAACGTTCTCACCGGTGAAGATAGTCTTTCGGGATAGGTGAGAGCATACTGAATGGGGATACGCATATCAGGGAAGGACAGGTGTGCAAGCCAGGCCCCATCTTTTAGCTCGACCATACCGTGGATAATGGATTGTGGATGAACAATTACTTTTATACGTTCCGGTGGCATGTCGAAGAGATAATAGGCTTCAATAATTTCAAGCCCTTTATTTATCATGGTTGCGCTGTCTATGGTGATTTTACGCCCCATTCTCCATGTAGGATGTTTTAGAGCATCCTGCGGTTTTACATTCTTCAACTCATCCTTTGGGGTTTGACGGAAAGGACCTCCAGACGCGGTAAGATAGATGTCCTCAACCTCATCTCTTCGTCCATC